>NZ_JAGHWR010000002.1:0-112105 GCF_017746155.1 Xanthomonas sp. D-36-1 | reverse complement strand
ACTGCCGGCGATGGGGAGCGTGCGTCTGTGAACCGGGAAATTCCCGCGGAAAGCGCCAGAAATGGCGAAATTCCGAAGTTCCAAAAGCCACTCTTCGGAACGACGCCACCTTCCGCCCTGTCAGGTCTCGTTGTTCAGACCTTCCCTAAGACACGGTGTTCCTTTTGATTTTTATACCAAGGCTGCGTTACAAATTTTCCTTTTAAATTGAGCTGATATAGATGGCTATTTCTATCGGTGACCCAAAGATTCCCCTGCGAATCCAGCCGTACGCCATTCGTAGCTTGTATACCTCCTGGCAGTAGTACACGCTCAAAGTCATTGCCTGTCCAGCGGGCAATGCCTGAGTCGCCGCCAATCCACAATGATCCGTCCGCCGCGACAAGCAAGGCATTGACACTATTCGACGGCAGGCTACGCGCATCATCTACCGCAAACATAAAGTGATGCAGGCTACCATCCGGCCGCCGCCGGTAAAGCCCATTCCCAAGCGTCCCAAACCATAGATCGCCATCGTGGGTCTGCGCGATCGCCCAAACTGTGGCATGCCTGAGCTCAGGAAACTGTGCACTCACCAAGGGCTTGAATGCGCGCCGTTTAGGGTCCAGAACACCCACACCACCATTATCAAAACCGACCCATAGCCCGTCGTCGGCATCGACTTTCGCAGCCCAGACAAAATTATCTGTCAGTCCGTCTTCCATCCGCCAGATGCGGTAGTTACGCCCATCAAACCGGGCCAGGCCATCGGCAGTTGCCAGCCATAGATAGCCGTTTTTATCTTCGGCAAAGTCGTTCACTGTGTTGGAAGGCAATCCATCGGCCACAGTGAGCTGGATCGGCACAGGAGTGGTTGGGACTGCCGCGGCGGCAAGCACGGGCAGCGCTGCAATCACCAAAACCAACCACAGCGCAGCAAGGTTTTGTCCGAAATCGGGGCAAAGTAGGCGTGACATAAAAGTTTCACATCAGGTCATCGCATAGTGCGGGCCACGCCGTACGTGAGCAAGCATGCATTCGATCACTTTAAGTCGGCCGATGCGGTGCCATCTGCGACCGCCGCGCATGAACTCACAACGTCGCACGCAGCCGTAATCGCTTCCACCAGCAGATCGGCAGTGACCGGTTTGCGCGGGAATCCGTCGAAGCCTGCGGCCTTCGTCTGGGTCTGCGCAGGGCTGTCAGCCTGTGCCGTGACCGCCGGCAGCGCGAAGCGATGGCCAAGCTGACGCAGCTGCAATGCCAGGGCGAAGCCGTCCCGCCCGGGGAGATCAAGATCCAGCAGCGCGATGTCGAACCGGCCATCCACCGTTTCCGACAATGCAGCCAGCCCATGCACGGCATGCACCACACGGTGACCTCGGTTGGTCGACAAGCCGCTGATCACCTCGGCCACGGCAGGGTCGTCTTCCACCAGCAGGATGCGCAGCGGCTCGCCTGCAAGCAGCTGGACCTGACCGGCAGCGATGTGCGTGCCGGAGCGGTCGATCGGCAGGGCAGATCCACGGTGAACCGGGTGCCGACGCCAAGCCGGCTGCCCACGCGGATTCGGCCTTTCATCGCCACGGTGAGTTCCTGGCAGATCGCCAGCCCAAGCCCGCTGCCGCCGTCGCGCGAACTGGTGCGCGCAGCCTCGCCTTGTTCGAAGCGCTGGAACAATCGCTTCTGCTGTTCCGGCCCGATGCCAGGCCCCCTCGCGCACCGTGAAGCGCAGGGCATCTCCATGCTGGCTGACGGTGAGCGACACCTCGCCGCGGTCGGCAAACTTGATCGCATTGCCCAGCAGGTTGATCAGGATCTGACGCACCCGCGTCGCATCGCCCACGACCACCACATGCGTGGGGAGCTGATTGCGGTACTCGAAGCGCAGGCCGCGCGCGTCAGCGACGGGGGTGCATGAAATCAGCCAGCTCCCGGGGGAGCTGTGCGGGATCGAAGGCTGCCTGCTCGGTAAGCTGTTGCCGTTGCCGTGCCAGCCCCACTCCTGCTGACGCCGCAGGCGCTTTCGCCAGGCCCAGATACCCAGGTTCTGTCGCGTACTGGTCTGGCTTGCACCTCACCTAGGCGTCGCCGGCCTCGTCATCGCGCTGGCCATCATCGACATCGGCAAGTACCCGCGCCAATGCCTGTGCCAGCAGTTCGCCTGTGACCGGTTTGCGCAGAAAGCCATTGCAGCCGGCGGCCATCGCCTGCGGTTCGGCGTCAGTGTCGGCACGTGCGGTCACTGCCACGATCGGGAAGTGCACGCCGCGCGCGCGCAACTGCGCCACCAGCGCCGCGCCGTCGAGGCCGGGCAGATCCAGATCGCACAATCCCGCATCGAAACTGCGCGTGCTTACCTCTGCCAGCGCGGCAAGACCATGCAACGCATGCGTGACGTGATGCCCACGCGTCTGCAACAGGCCCACGATCACCTGCGCCACGGTCTCATCGTCCTCGACCAGCAGCAATTGCAACGGCGCTTGCTCACGCATCGGCGGAGCGCGCACTGCAGGCGGCGTGACCGCAGGCAACGTGGACACCCAGTGCAACGGCAGCTCGACCACAAAACAGGCGCCCTGCCCCAACTCACTGGCGACCGTCACCGCGCCGCCCATCGCCGCCGCAAGTTCGCGGCAGATCGCCAGCCCCAGCCCACTGCCGCCGTGCCGTGCCAGCGTGAGCGCGCCTTCGGCCTGTTCAAACCGCTGGAATAGTCGTCCGCGCTGCTCGGCGCTCATGCCCGGCCCGGTATCGCGTACCTCCACACGCAGACCCTGCCGGGTGTGCTGCGGCAACGTGGTGACGCGCAGGTGCACGCTACCGCGCTCGGTGAACTTCACCGCATTGAACAGCAGATTCAGCAGGATCTGCTGCACGCGGCTGGCATCGCCATGCAATGCCGGCGGCAATGCATCGTCGATCTCGCAATGGAAGGCCAGCTGCTTCTGCTCGGCACTCGGGCGCACCAGTTCCACCACCTGCCCGACCAACTGGCGCAGGTCGAAATCGCGATAATCCAGCGGCAATTTTCCCGCTTCGATCCGGGCCAGATCCAGTGCATCGTTGACCAGACGCAGCAGATGCTTGCCGGCCAGCTGGATCGCGCTTGCATAGCCTTGCTGACGGCCATCCAGTGGGGTCTGCAGCAGCAACTCGCTCATGCCCAGCACACCGGTCATCGGCGTGCGCACCTCATGACCCAACGTTGCCAGAAAGCGCGTCTTGGCCAGCGACGCCTGCTCGGCCAACTCGCGCTTGTGCTGCGCCAGCTGCCACTGCGCGCGCATGCGGATACGTCGGCGATAGGCGGCGGCCAGCAAGGCGCTCAACAGCAATCCGGAAAAACAGATCAATGCAATCCCGATCTCGCTACGCCACCAGGGCGGCCTGACCGAAAATTGCAGCGAACGCACCTGCGAGCGATTGCCCAGCGGGTCGATGCCCTGCAGCGCGAGCTCATAGTTGCCGGCAGGCAGGCTGGCGAATTCGCGGATGCCGGTGTTGCCGATGGTCTGCCAGTCCGTATCGAAGCCTTTCAGGAAGCTGCGATACCGATTGGAAAGCGGGTCGCTGTACGACAGCAAGCGGCTGACGATCTGCAGCTGGCGGTCCTCAGGAGCCAGCTGGAACGGGCGGTCCATGGGCAAGGCGATGCGTGCGCCATTGCGCAGCACGCTGACATGTTCCAACTGCAGTGCCGGCACGAACGGTGCAACGTCCGGCATTGCGGTATCCAGCAGCACGGTAGAGCCGTCGCTGGTCGCTCCGATCAAGGTGCCGCCCGACATCAACAGGCAATGCTGGATGAACTCCTGACTGGTGAGGCCATCGCGCGTGCCGATATTGCGGACCCGCGCCGGATGCACCGAGGGGTCGATCCGCCAAAGCCCACGCAGACTGGAAATCCAGACACGGCCACGCGGGTCGATCTGCATGGCAGAGGCATCGAACCCGTTCAGTCCATCCGCTTCGCCGACCTGACGGATGCGCTTCCAGCCGGCTGCACGCTTTTGCCACTGCTCTGCGCCGGAGGCGCGATACACCCAAAGTGTGTCCGCAGACTGGTTGGCAAATGCCTGGATCGGCGTTCCTTCAAGCCCTGCCACCGGCACGAAGCGGCCTGTCGCGTCGTCCCATGCGAACATGCCGCCCTCGCCGGCCACCCAGACGCGTCCGTCGGGGCCCTGGTCCAGCTGTTGGATATCGATCGCGCGTAGGCCATGCAGGTCTTGTTGGGTCATCCGCTGCAGGACCTTGCCGGTGCGCAGGTCGCGCTGCTGCACCATGTCGATGAAGGCCATCCAGACGGTGTCGCCATGCTCCATGATCCATTCCGGCGCCGACAACGCCGACGACGGCTCGGGCCCGTCGGACGGCCAGTGCACGAAGTCCCCGGTACGCAGATCCATCCGCGAAAGGCCAAAGGTCAGATTCCCCAGCCACACCCGTTGCAGGCGATCCTCCAACGCCGACACCAACTCCATCCCTTTGAGCTGCGGCGACTGCAGGCCTGTCTGGAACGAATCGCCGGTGCTCGGATCCACGCGCAACAGACGCCCCTGCGCATCGACCTGCCATAAGCCCCCTGAGCGCCTGGCAGGCGCCAGGTTGCAATAAATCGCATCGCCCATCGGCACCGCGGGCTTGAGTACGGCACTGCGTTTCCAGTCGGCTGGCAGATACCCCAGCCCGGTGCCATGCATGGGCACCCACAGCCCGCCATCGGCCGCCCCCATCAAGCCGACCACGTTACGACGCGACAACGGCCCCTCGCCGCTCAGGGCGGGCACCGGTGGACGCTCTCCGCGCGTGCGCCACAGGCCACGTCCGCTGCCCAGCCAGAATTCGCCATCCGGCGTCGCGACCGCGCCCCAGAATTCATTGCCGTTGCCGAACATCGTCGACCAGGCAAGCGGCTGCCAGTGACCGTCGGCGCGCAGCACGTGCAATCCCGATTCGCTTCCCAGCCATAGACGGTCCCCGGTCCACTGCAGACCGAAAATGGACGATTGCCGGTTTGGCTCGTCCGCGATGTATTGGCGATGCAGTTGCTTGCCGTCGTAATAGGCCAGGCCATTGCTGGTACCGATCCACAGACGGTGCCGGTTGTCCACCGCCAGGTTCATGACCATGGCTTGATCCAGCGCGCCTTCGATCCCGCCCAGATCCACCGACGACATCCCTCCGCTGGCATCGATGCGCACCAGCGCACCGGTGGTGGTACCGGCCCAGATGCCGCCATCGAATGCGGCGATGCTGAAGATCTCGCCGTCCTTCAACAATGGATAGTCTGCAGCGCGATAGTGACGAAAGCGCCCGCGGGCGGCATCCAGGACGCTCAACGTCTTGCCGCAGCCGACCCAGACCCGGTCCAGCGCATCGATGTGCAGTGCCTGCACCGCGTTGCAGGGCAACGATCCAGGGTCGGCCGGATCGTGGCGCCAGGTCCTGAATCCCGCGCCGTCGTAACGCACCAGACCGTCGAGCGTTCCAAGCCATAAATAGCCGGCGCGATCCTGGCTGATGGCAACCACCATCGTCGAAGGCAAACCTTCGCTGGGTCCCACGATCCGAAAGCGTGGCACTTCCGGAATCGTTGCCGCGCACGGCCAGATCGCCAACAGCACGGCCAGCACCACGATGAGTACACGCATGGGGGAATCCTTTCCTCGTCCAGCCGGCATGCTCGCAACGGATCGTTGCGAGCGCAAGCCAAGCGCGCATTGCCGGGATATGTCTAGAATCCGCCCATGACAATCCTCGCCCGCCTGCTGGTGTCCTCTGCCCTGGTCGCAACCAGCCTCGCCGCCACCGCTGCGCCAGCGCGGTACGCGCTGGATCCGGTGCATACCCGGGTACTGTTTGCGGTGGAACATGCCGGCTTTTCCAAGGCATTGGGCACCGTTTCCGGAAGTAGCGGCACCCTGGTCTTCGACCCGGACGACTGGGCCGCCGCCCGGCTGGATGTCACCGTGCCGCTGCACCGCGCAGACCTGGGCGATGCCAAGTGGAATCAGGCCACCCTGGCACGCAACCTACTCGACGCCGAGCGCTTTCCCGACGCGCATTTCGTCTCCACGCACGTCGAGGCCAGCGGCGAAAACCACGCCAAGGTCACCGGTAACCTCACCCTGCACGGGGTCACCCGCCCGGTCACCCTGGAGGTCACCCTCAACGCGCTCAAACGTCACCCGCTGCCGCCGTTCCGCCGCACCGCCGGTTTCTCCGCCACCGCCACGCTGAGCCGCGCGGAGTTCGGGATCGACGCATGGAAATCGATGATCGGCGACAGCGTGGAGTTGCGCATCGAAGCCGAAGCCGTGCGCGAAGGCCGCGCCGACGACCAGACGCCCGAGCCGCAAGCCGCACCCACGCCGCCGGGCTCCGCCGCCAACCAGGAATCGGGCACATGAGCATGAAGAACGTCGAACGCTGGGGCGGTGTGAGCCAGACCCTGCACTGGTTGATCGCACTGCTGATCCTGGTATTGGGTATCGTCGGCCTGACCATGGGCGAACTGCCCAAGACGCCGAAGTACTTCTGGGTGTACACCGCGCACAAGTCGGTGGGACTGACCGTCCTGGCCTTGGTGATCGTGCGGCTTGGCTGGCGCATCTATGCCGGCGCACCGCCTCCGGTGGCCGGTACACCGCGCTGGCAGGAGCGCATCGCCGGGTTCACCCACTGGCTGCTGTACGCCATGATCTTCGCCATGCCGCTGTCGGGCTGGTTGTACGACTCCACCAGCGGTCTGCGGCCGTTCCGCTGGTTCGGCCTGTTCAATGTGCCCAAGCTCAGCCCCCCGGACGAACAACTGCGCGCCATTGCGCACTTCATCCACGAATGGGGTTTCTGGTTGCTGATTGCCGTGGTGCTGGCGCATGCCGGCGCTGCGTTTTACCACCACCTGTTCCAGCGCGACGCCACGCTGGCGCGGATGTTGCCGCGTGGCTGGCTGGCTCCCAAACCATAAGGATTTCCCATGTCGTCCAAGTTGTTTGTCTCTCCGCTGCTGGTCGCGGCCTCGCTGGTTGCCACGTTCGCCGCCGCACCGGTGCTGGCCGCCGATTACGTGCAGGCGCCGGGCTCTAGCCTGGTATTTGCCAGCAAGTACGACGGCGAAGTGTTCACCGGCAAGTTCCCCGGCTTCGACACCATGCTGAGTTTCGATCCGGCCAACCTTGCCGGGGCCAAGCTCGACGTGCGCATCCCGCTGGCCAGCGCGGTCAGCGGCAACAACGACCGCGATTCCACCCTGCAGGGTCCGGATTTCTTCAACGTCGCCAAGTTCGCCACTGCGCGCTACCGCGCCGACAAGTTCCGCGCCCTGGGCGGCAACCAATACGCCGCCGATGGCACCTTGGAACTGCGCGGTGTCAGCAAGCCGGTGACGCTGACCTTTACCTGGACGCCCGGCGCGCAGCCGGTGCTGGTCGGCAAGGCCGTCGTCAAGCGGCTGGACTTTGGCGTGGGCGGCGGCGACTGGGCCGACACCAAGACCATTCCGAACGAAACCGCGATCAGCACCAAGGTCGTGTTGAAGGCGAAGTAACGCCACAGGCTGCAACCGGACGCAGCCACTGAGCGGCGGACTACTCGTCGGGTCCGCCGCTTTTTTATGCCCACATGGCGTGGGATAGCGAGCGTTGATGCTCACCTTCAGGACGTGGCCGGTGTGCGCCCCCCGTCCCTTGATCGGCTGCGCTACAGATCGCGGCGTCGGCGCGCTGTCGTGCCGCCCCTACCGCTCGGCGACGTCCTCGTCCAGCCACGCGCGTAAGCGCACGCGATCGAATGGCCACTCCAGCTCGCGCCCACGCGCATCGCGCAGCACCGGCACGCGCGCGCCGTAAACGGCCTCAAGCGCCGCGTCGTCGTCGATAAACACGCTGTCGAAATCGCCCGCACGCGCCTGCGCCAGCACTTCCACGGCCTGGTCGCACAGGTGGCAATCGTCGCGCTGGTACAGGGTCAGGGGCATCCGCCGGGATCTCATGCTGCGCTGCAGCCGTGCCGCAACCGCCGAACGACTAGAATAGCCGCCTTTACGCTCACCTCTTCGGCACGCATGGCTGTCAGCACGTTCGACCTGTTCAAGATCGGTATCGGCCCGAGTTCCTCCCACACCGTGGGGCCGATGCGCGCCGCCGAGCGCTTCGTGCACCGCTGGCTGCTCGATGCCGGGCGCCTACAGGATGTGGTGCGCATCCGCGCCGAAGTGTTCGGTTCGCTCGCCCTGACCGGCCGCGGTCATGGCACCGACAAAGCCGTGCTGCTGGGGCTGGAGGGCCATCGCCCCAACCTGATCGACCCGGACATCATCCCTGCCACGCTGGAGCGCATTCGCGCCAGCAAGCGCATCGCCTTGATGGGCCAGCACGCCATCGTCTTCGACGAAAAGCGCGACCTGCCGATGAACAAGCGGCAGAAGCTGCCATACCACACCAACGGCATGCGCTTTACGGCCTATGACGCCGATGACGCGGTCATCGCCACACGCGATTACTATTCGGTCGGTGGCGGCTTTGTCGTCAATCAGGACGACGCTGCCGACGATCGCATCGTGGCCGACGAAACGCCGCTGCCCTACCCGTTCCTCAGCGGCGACGAACTGCTGGCGCAGTGCGCGCGCAGCGGCCTGAGCATTGCCGCACTCATGTTCGAAAACGAGAAGAGCTGGCGCAGCGAAGACGAGATCCGTGCTGGCCTGCGCGAACTATGGAATGCGATGCAGTCCTGCGTGACGCGCGGCATCCGCGAAGAAGGCACGCTACCGGGCGGCCTGAATGTCTCCCGCCGCGCACCTGCGCTGTATCGCGAACTCTCCTCCAAACCGGAAGCGGCCATGCGCGACCCGTTGACCACGCTGGATTGGGTCAACCTGTACGCCCTGGCAGTCAACGAAGAAAACGCCGCCGGCGGCCGGGTGGTCACCGCGCCGACCAATGGCGCGGCCGGCATCATTCCGGCGGTGCTGCATTATTTCGACCGTTTCTGCGCGGGCGCCTCCGAGCAACGCATCTTCGACTTCCTGCTCACCGCTGCCGCCATCGGCATTCTCTACAAGGAAAACGCCTCGATTTCCGGCGCCGAAGTCGGCTGCCAGGGCGAAGTGGGCGTGGCCTGTTCGATGGCCGCCGGCGGCCTGGTTGCCGCACTCGGCGGTAACCCTGGGCAGATCGAAAACGCCGCGGAAATCGGCATGGAGCACAACCTCGGCCTGACCTGCGACCCGATCGGCGGGCTGGTACAGATTCCGTGCATCGAACGCAACGCCATGGGCGCGGTGAAAGCCATCAACGCCAGCCGCATGGCCATGCGCGGCGACGGCAAGCACAAGGTCTCGCTGGACAAGGTCATCAAGACCATGCGCGACACCGGTCGCGACATGCAGGACAAGTACAAGGAAACCAGCCGCGGCGGCCTGGCGGTGAACGTCATCGAATGCTGAGCCAATCGTAGGCGGGGTGCTGATCAACCCAGCGCGCGCAGCGACGAAAAAACCCGCTGCACAGATGCATGCCCTTGCACTGCCGTTCTCGTGCACACGGGAGAAGATGGGCGAATGCCGATGAGGGAACGCACCAGCCGCGGGAAACGCTCTGCCCTTCTCCCGCACGCGGGAGAAGGTGCGCCAAGCGCGGATGAGGGCAACCAGACGTCGGCGCACGCATTGGAGCCTGGTCGCCAGCCATCATCAGCAACGCGCCCGCAGCGCCCGCCAACCGTCACCCGGCTGTACGTTCCCACCACATCCGCCGCTGTACCGTCAGAGCCTGGATTTGGATGGAGATCACGATGCGAAAGCGCGTTTGCACCCTCATGCTCGCCCTGGCCAGTAGTCCGCTACTGGCGCAGGACGCCAGTTATGGCCCGCGCCTGGAAGGCTTCGACTACCCACATCCAGTCAAGACTTATGCATTCACCTCGCAACAGCAGCCGCTGGAAATGGCCTACCTGGATGTTGCGCCAACCGGCACGCCCAATGGCCACACTGCGGTGCTCTTGCATGGCAAGAACTTCTGCGCCGCCACCTGGGAAGACAGCATCGCAGCGCTAAGCAAGGCCGGCTACCGCGTCATCGCTCCAGACCAGATCGGTTTCTGCAAATCCAGCAAGCCGGCCGCCTATCAATTTTCGTTCGCGCAACTGGCAGACAATACGCATGCGTTGTTGAAGACCCTTGGCATCCAACGTGCAGTGGTGGTCGGCCATTCGATGGGCGGCATGCTGGCCATTCGCTATGCGCTGATGTACCCGCAAGCCACCGAGCATCTGGCGCTGGTGGACCCCATCGGGCTGGAAGACTGGAAGGCCGAAGGCATCCCCTGGCGCAGCGTGGATGCGTGGTACGAGAACGAATTGAAGACCAGCTTCGAACGGATCAAGACGTACCAGATGGACGTGTACTACGCCGGTCAATGGAAGCCGGAATTCGAACGCTGGGCGCGCATGCAGGCCGGCATGTCGCTGGGCAAGGGCAAGCAGGCCGTGGCGTGGAATCAGGCGCTGACCTACGACATGGTCTTCAACCAGCCGGTGGTCTACGAGCTGCCCAAACTTGCGGTGCCGACCACGCTGTTCATCGGCCTCAAGGACCGCACCGCCATCGGCAAGGACGCCGCACCGCCCGAGGTCAAGGCACGCGTGGGCGATTACACCAGGCTGGGCAAGCGCGCGGCGGCCGCGATTCCGAATGCCAAACTGATCGAGTTTGCCGACCTGGGCCATTCGCCGCAGGTGCAGGACCCGGCGCGTTTCAATGCCGCGCTGTTGAAGGCCATTGCGCAGTAATGCTGTGGGTGGATGAGCGGGCAACGGTTGGTCGCCCTCTCATCTTCACCGCGGCGGGTCGAAGCCGGCTGCAGCCAGCACCGATGGGTAGATGGCGCCTGCCCGGCAGTCAACGTGCCGGCAGCTGGAAACCCGCGCGCCAACTTTCATCCATCATGCACCCATCCGACATCCGGTCATCTTGCAACCACGCCTGGATCGAGCGATCGGGCGCCTGCAGCCCGCACATCCGAGGCTCCAACGCGTCGGCACGCGCAGCGTCGATCGCGCACACGCATCCGCACCGCCGCTAGGCGCGCGGCAACGCACCGGAGTCAGCTCGGTCGCGTCATCAGCCGGCCACTATCCGCAGCACATCATCCAGCAGCGCCGCTGCAGTCACCTCGGCCCCGGCGCCCGGCCCCTGGATCAGCAGCGGCTGCGCACGATAGCGGTCGCTGCTGATCGCCACCCGATTATCGGTCCCGGCACCGCCTGCCAACGGGTGATCCTGTGCCAATTCGCGCACGCCCACGCTCGCTCCATGCGCGTCCACGCGGCCGACAAAGCGCAGGCAACGTCCTGCCGCACGCGCCTGTTGCCAACGCGCCCCCACCACCGTATCCAGCGCGCCCAACTGCGCATCCAGCTCAGCAAGCGGCAGCTTGGTAATAGTGTCAGGCACCAGCGATTCCACATGCACCTGCTCGGCCTCCAGCTGCCATCCCGCGGCACGCGCCAGGATCAGCAGCTTGCGCCGCACATCCTCGCCAGAGAGATCGATGCGTGGATCCGGCTCGCTATAACCAGCCACCATCGCTTCGCGCACGCAGGTGGAAAACGCGCCACTGCCGTCGTAACGGTGAAACAGCCACGCCAACGATCCGGACAACACGCCTTCGATCGAATGAATGCGGTCCCCACCGGCGACCAAGGCGCGCACGCTGCTCAGCACCGGCAGTCCCGCGCCCACAGTGGCGCTATCGCCGTAATACGCGCCACTGGCATGGCGGGCCGCGTGCAGCGCCTGTGCACGCGCCAACGCGGTGCCCTGGCCCAGTTTGTTGGCGGTAACCACATGCACGCCGCGCTGCAACCATTCGACATGCCAATCGGCCACGACATCGCTGGCAGTCGCATCCACCAGCACATCCCCGGCACGCAGCGCGGTGGTTTCTGCCCACGGCTGCAAGACCGTCTTCCCGCGCGGCGCCGCATTGGCGTGCTGCAGGGCCTGCTCGGCGCTGACGCCACAATCCTGCGCAACACGCGAATTGGCCAGCCAATCGAAGCGCGGCAAGCGCAGTTGGCGCTGCTGCAGCGCGGTGTAGCGCGTCACGAACGCGCGCCCCACGGTGCCGGTCCCCAGCAAGGCCAGCCGCGGCGTAGGCGTCACTGCAGCGACCGGAGAGCGGCGCGAAACGGGCAGGACATTGCTCACGCGTCGACCTGTTTGCGGCTGGCGTTAGTCAGGGTCGCTTCGGCCCGGGCCAGACCGGCGCGCAGATCGGCCAGCAGATCTTCGGCCGACTCGATCCCGATCGACAAGCGCAGCAAGCCATCGGAAATGCCGGCTGCCGCACGCGCTTCGGCGGTCATTGCCGCGTGCGTCATCGAGGCCGGATGCGCGATCAGGCTTTCCACGCCGCCCAACGATTCGGCCAGGGTGAAGTAACGCAAGCCATCGACGAACGCACGCACGGCCGCTTCGCCGCCTTCCAGTTCGAAACTCATCATCGCCCCGAAGCCCTTCTGCTGACGCGCGGCCAGTGCGTGGCCCGGATGCGAGGCCAGACCCGGGAAATACACCTGATTCACCGCCGCATGCCCATCCAGCAGCGCGGCGATCGCATCGGCGTTTTCCTGATGCACGCGCAGCCGGGCATCCAGCGTGCGCAGACCGCGCAAGGTGAGAAAGGCATCGAACGGCGAGCCGGTCAGGCCCAACGCATTGGCCCACCACACCAGTTGCTGATGCAGTTGGGCATCGCGTGCCACCACCGCACCGCCCACCACATCGCTATGGCCGTTGATGTACTTGGTCGTGGAATGCAGGACCAGATCGGCACCGAAATCCAGCGGCTTCTGCAACGCCGGCGACAGGAAGGTGTTGTCCACCACCGTCAGTGCGCCGACCTTCTTTGCAGCTTCGATGACGAAGCGCAGATCGGTGATGCGCAGCAGCGGGTTGGACGGGGTTTCGATCAGCACCAGTTTGGGCGACTGCGCCAATGCATCTGCCAGCGAGCGCGGATCGGTCAAGTCAGCGGTGATCAGCGCGAAGTGGCCCTTCTTGGCCAACGCATTGAACAGGCGCCAGCTGCCGCCGTACGCATCGTGCGGCACCACCAGCGTATCGCCGGGCTGCAGTACCGCATTGAGCACCAGATTGATCGCACCCATGCCGGTGGAGGTGATCACGCCGCCCGCGCCGCCTTCCAGTTCGGCCAGCGCTTCGCCTAACAGGTCGCGGGTCGGATTACCGCTGCGGGTGTAGTCGTACTGGCGCTTGTTGCCGAAACCATCGAACGAGAAATTCGACGACAGCACGATCGGCGGGGTCACTGCTCCGTAGGCGGTGTCGCGATCGATACCGGCACGCACGGCGGCAGTGGCAGCAGTACAGGGGGCGTCGGTGGGGTCACGAAAGCTCATGGGGTTTCTCCGGTGCTGCGAAGGGCGGTAGTGAGGATCGCGTCGATGCGATCGATTTCTTTCAGGAAGGCGTCGTGCCCGTACGGCGAGCGCAACACGCGCAGGCTGCCGCGCGGGCCAAGGCCTTCGACCAGGCTGACCATGTCGGCCAGCGGCACCAGGCGGTCGCCCTCCACCGCCACCACGACGGTAGGCACGCGCACCTGCGCGGGGTCGATGCGATGCAGGTCGATGGATTCGGACAGGCGCAGATACGCGTTCACCGGCGTGCGCGCCACGTACTGCGCACCAGCGGCGTCCAGATAGTCTTCAGCGGCCACACGCACCCGGCCATTGATCACTTCCGGGGGCGCATCGAAGCGCTCGCTGAATTCTTCCGGCGTGCGGTAGCTGAGCATGGCGAACTGACGCGCCAGCGCCAGGCCATGCTGCTCCGCGCACTGCAGCTGGCCCAGCGCCACCGCGCGACGCTGCAGGGCACGCCAGGCCGCGGCGTACGGGTGGGCGCGGTGTGCGCCGCTCACCGCGACCAGGGTGCCGACACGGGCCGCGTGGCGAATTGCGAATTGCAAGCCCACCAATGCACCGTAGGAATAGCCGACAAAGCCATGCAAGCGCCCGATGCCCAGCGCGTCCAGCAAGGCGGCAATCGCATCGGCCTGATCGGCGGTATCGATCGGCGCGTCCAGGATGCCGTCGGCACCGAGAAAATCGAATGCCAGCAGGCGGCGCGATGCCGGATCCAGCGCGCGGCCACTGCCCACCAGCCCATCCACCCAGCCCTTCTCGGGGAACAGGTCGCTGGCGGCCAGATGGCGGTGTGCGGAAATCCCGCCGGCCACGAACACCACCGGCGCATTGGCGGCACCGATCAGTTCATAGCGCAGCCGCAGCTCGCGCATGCCGGCATGGCGCATCGGCAGCGCAATGACGAGTTCGCCACGCACGGCAGTGATGCCGTCGTCGCTGCTGGCAGGGGTGTCAACGAAATCGTTGGTAGATGGCGATGCTGTATTCACGAGGCTCATGGCGGTATCCAGGGTGGATCGGCCATCGAGCTTCGCGGAGCTCGCGTTCGACGTGCGCAAAGCACGATTCGAACCATCTTTCGGCGGACGCGGAGGTCCCCGCAGGATTTGGCACCAAACGCGGACGCTTGCGCGCTCCGCTGGCTGCCCCGGCATCAAAGGGCCTGTCCCTCCGCCGGTCTCGATGGTGAGGCTAAGATGCCACCGGATTTTTGCGATGTCAATCTCTTCATGCGGATGGAAAGATACATTTTCATCCGATACCACTGCGGCCGATGCGGGGCCGCATACTTGCGCTCCCTTGCTCGAGTCGATGGCGTGCCCTACCAAGTGTCCCGCACCGCCCTGCCCGCCCTGATCGCGGCATGCGTTTTGCTGCCGGCCTGGGTACCTGCGGTACACGCGCAGCAGCGTTGGCATTGGCCTGGCGCCGCAAAGCCCTCGTCCCAGACACCTGGCGCACCGTCCGCGATCGCAGCCTCAGGCAGTGGCGCGTCGCTGCAACTGGAGTGGCAGGCACCGGTGTACCGGGCCTGGGTCACCAATCCGCTGGCCGGGCCTGCGCAACTGCGCCTGAGCGCGCCGCCCAGCGAGGATTACCGCGCCGTGCCGCAATTACCGCTGACGCTTGAGTTGGCCGCCCATGAGCGCCGCCTTGTGACCCGGCTGTATCCGGCCAGCAACCAGCGCACCCTGGGCGGTTTCGGGCTCACGCTCGAGGTGGTGCCGGGCAATCCGGGGGCCGTCCCGCAGCCGGTGCGTTATCAATTGCCGTTCCACAACGTGCCGGTACAGGTGGCGCAGGGCTTTGGCGGGCAGTTTAGCCATACCGATCCGCCCAACTGGTATGCGGTGGACTTCGCCATGCCGCAGGGCACGCCGGTGCTGGCAGCGCGCGAGGGCGTGGTCATGGAAGTGCGGCGCGATGTGGTCGACAGCACCCCGAACGACCCTGCCGCTGGCGGCGGCAATCTGGTGCGCGTCCTGCATGCCGACGGCAGCATGGCCCTGTACGCCCACTTGGCGCCCGATGGCGTGGCGGTGCGACCGGGCCAGGCGGTGCACGCCGGCGAGCGGCTTGGCGCCTCAGGCAATACCGGCTTCAGCACCGCGCCGCACCTGCATTTCGCGATCCAGCGCAATGCCGACATGCAGTTGCTCTCGCTGCCGTTCCGCATGCTCGGCCCGCAGGGCGAGCTGCAGTTTCCCTCGCCGGCGCCTTGACCGCCACCCAGCCCGGTCGACCTCCCACCGCCGGAATCGCACGGCGCCCGCGCCTTTCGCAAAAGCGTGCCCCAGCGAAGCCGCTATAATCGTCGGCTTCCTCAGTTTCCGCAGGCGTCCGACCGGGCGCGCCCCGCCCATGTCCGAAGTCTCCAACGAAGCCGCGCGCCGCCGCACCTTCGCCATCATTTCCCACCCCGATGCCGGCAAGACCACGCTGACCGAAAAACTGTTGCTGTTCGGCGGCGCGATCCAGATGGCCGGCTCGGTGAAGGGCCGCAAGGCCGCACGCCATGCCGCCTCGGACTGGATGGCGCTGGAAAAAGAGCGCGGCATCTCGGTGACCTCCTCGGTCATGCAGTTCCCGTACGAGGGCAAGATCGTCAACCTGCTCGACACGCCCGGCCACGCCGACTTCGGCGAGGACACCTATCGCGTGCTCACCGCAGTGGACTCGGCGCTGATGGTCATCGACGTGGCCAAGGGCGTGGAAGAACGCACCATCAAACTGATGGAAGTCTGCCGGCTGCGCGACACCCCCATCATGACCTTCATCAACAAGCTCGATCGCGAAGGCAAGAACCCGATCGATCTGCTGGACGAAGTGGAAACCGTGCTCGGCATCCAGTGCGCGCCGGTCACCTGGCCGATCGGCATGGGCCAGCGCCTCAAGGGCGTGGTGCACCTGATCTCCGGCGAAGTGCATCTGTACGAACAGGGGCGCAATTTCACCCGTCAGGATTCCACCATCTTCCCCTCGCTGGATGCGCCCGGCCTGGTCGAAAAGATCGGCGAGCAGATGCTGGCCGAGCTGCGCGAGGAGCTGGAACTGGTGCAAGGTGCCAGCAACCCGTTCGATCTTGACGCGTACCGCGCGGGCCAACAGACCCCGGTGTTCTTCGGTTCGGGTGTCAACAATTTCGGCGTGCAACCGTTGCTGGATTTCTTCGTCGAACATGCACCGCCGCCGCAGACGCGTGAGACCACCGGCCGCCGCGTGGAGCCGACCGAAGCCAAACTGAGCGGCTTCGTTTTCAAGATCCAGGCCAACATGGATCCGCAGCATCGCGACCGCGTGGCCTTCATGCGCGTGTGCTCTGGCAGGTTCACTGCCGGCATGAAGACGCTGCATGTGCGCAGCGGCAAGGACGTCAAATTGGCCAACGCACTGACCTTCATGGCGTCCGATCGCGAGATCGCCGCAGAAGCGTGGCCGGGCGATGTCATCGGCATCCACAACCACGGCACCATTTCCATCGGCGACACCTTCACCGAAGGCGAATCGCTGTCGTTCACCGGCATTCCCAACTTCGCGCCGGAACTGTTCCGCCGCGCGCGCCTGCGCGATCCGCTCAAGCTCAAGCAATTGCAGAAGGGTCTTGCGCAGCTGTCCGAAGAAGGCGCCACGCAATTCTTCCGCCCGTTGATGAGCAACGACCTGATCCTGGGCGCGGTCGGTGTACTGCAGTTCGACGTGGTCGCGTACCGGCTCAAGGACGAATACGGCGTGGATGCGATCTTCGAGCCGGTGAGCGTCACCACCGCACGCTGGGTGCACTGCGACAACCCCAAGAAGCTGGAAGAATTCCGCGAGAAAAATGCCGGCAACCTGGGCATCGACGCGGCTGGCGAGCTGGTGTACCTGGCACCGACCCGCGTGAATCTGCAGCTGGCACAGGAACGCGCGCCGGATGTGCGCTTCTCGGCCACCCGCGAACATGCGCATGTCAAGGCGGTCGATTGACCTGCGCGTGACCTGCAGCAAGCGTGCGGCACCGCTGGCGATGCGAATTGCTCGCAATTGCGGTACCTTTTTGGCATGAATGCAGATGCCTCCCCCTCGACCGACCTGCGCGACGAAATCGCCAGCGCCGTCACGCACGGCCTGGGGGCGATTGCCGCACTGGCCGGTGGTTCGGTGCTGATCACGCTGGCTGCCATCTATGGCGATGGCTGGCAACTGGCCACCGCCATCGTGTTCAGTGCCACCCTGGTACTGCTCTACGTCGCCTCCACGCTGTTCCATGCCATTCCGCATCCGGGCGCCAAGGCGCGCCTGCAGGTGCTCGATCATTGCGCGATCTATCTGCTGATCGCCGGCACCTACACACCGTTTACGTTGATCAATCTGCGCGGTCCGTGGGGCTGGGGATTGTTCGCCGCCATCTGGACGATCGCCGCCGCCGGCGTGATCTTCAAACTGTTTTTTACCGGTCGCTTTCGATTGCTCTCGACGGTGCTGTATCTGGCGATGGGCTGGCTGATCATCGTGGCCATCGAGCCGCTGCTGCGCTCTGTCGACACCTGGTCGCTGTGCTGGCTGCTGGCTGGCGGGCTCTTCTACACCTTGGGCACGTATTTCTACCAACGCGACACCCAGCGTTACTTCCACGCCATCTGGCATCTGTTCGTGCTCGCCGGTAGCGCTTGCCACTTCGTTGCGGTGATTGCGCAGGTGATGTGATCTGTGACCAACAGCGCGTTCGCGCGCCGTGCACGAGCCATCGCCAACCATTGCGCACGTGAACAACGTGCCCTCCTCCCCCGCTCCTTCGCCCGCCCGCGTATCGCGCCATCGCCGCTGGTGGATCGGGCTCGGCATCGTTGCTGCGCTCGTGGCGATCTTCGTGCTGCTGTTCGACTGGAACTGGTTACGCGGGCCGGTCGAACGCGCAGTCAGTGCGAAGACCGGGCGCGAATTTCATCTGGGTCATCTGGATGTCGATCTGGGCCGCATCACCACGGTGCGTGGCGAGCGATTGAGCCTGGGCAATGCATCGTGGTCCAAGCGCGGCGCAATGGCAGAACTGCACGCGGCAGAGATCGATGTCGAATTCTGGCCACTGCTGCGCGGCAAGCTGCGGCTGCCGGAGATCCGGCTGGAGCACCCCACGCTGTTGCTGGAAGCCGGCAACGATAGCCATCCGGGTAACTGGGTCTTCGACCAGAGCGATGGCGACGGCAGCATGCCGCGCCTGGGCCGCCTGTTGGTTACCAACGGGCGGCTGCAATATATCGACGATGCCAGCCGCTCGGATGTGGATGTGGCCATCAACAGCCTGGCACCGCCCAGCAGCGACCAGCGCGCCGCACCGATCGGCATCGACGGTAAGGGCCGCTGGAAAGGCTATCCATTCTCGCTCAAGGGCAATACTGCCTCACCGCTGGAATTGAGCCAAAGCGAACATCCTTTCCGCATCGATCTGCGCGGCAGCGCCGGCGCCACGCGGACGCATGTGCGCGGCACGTTGACCAATCCATTCCAGTTCCGGGTGTTCGACCTGCAGATGGCGCTCAGCGGCCAGGATATGGAAGACCTCTATCCGCTGATCGGCGTCGCGATGCCATCCACGCCCCCTTACAAGCTGGACGGCCGCTTGCGCCGCGACGGCGATGTCTGGCGCTATGAAAAGTTCACCGGCACTGCCGGCGACAGCGATCTTTCCGGCACTGCAGAAATCGACCTGCGCAACAAGCGCCCGTTCCTGCGCGCTGACCTGGCTTCCAAACGACTGGATTTCGACGACCTGGCCGGTTTCGTTGGCGCGCCGCCCAAGACCGGAACCAACGAGTCGGCAAACGCCGAGCAGAAAAAGCAGGCCGCGCAGCTTGCCGCCAGCGCGCGCGTTCTGCCGACAACCCCGTACGACCTGTCCAAATTGCGCGCAATGGACGCGCAGGTGCGTTGGCGCGCACAGCGCATCAACGCACCGTCCTGGCCTCTGGACGACATGGACGCTTCGTTGACCCTGAAAGACGGCCTGCTGCAGCTGGATCCATTGAACTTCGGCGTCGCCGGCGGCGACATTCGTTCCACCATCGGCATGGATGCACGCAAAGCAATAATCACCACCCAACTGAAGGCCAGCATTCGCGGCATTCGTCTGGATCGGCTGTTTCCCGATGCCACGCTCGCCAAGCAGGCCTCGGGGGCGATCGGCGGCGAGCTGGATCTGCGTGGCCGCGGTAACTCCATCGCCGCGATGCTCGGCAGCGCCGATGGCAGCATCGGCGTCGGCATGGGCCGCGGCCATGTCGGCAACCTGATCATGGAGCTGGCCGGCCTGGACATCGCCGAATCGCTGAAATACCTGCTCACCAAGGATCGCCAGATCCCCGTGCGCTGCATCTTCGGCGACTTCGGCGTGCAGGACGGGCTGATGCAGTCGCGGGCACTGGCTTTCGACAGCACCGACACCATCATCGTCGGCGAAGGCAACATCAGCCTCAAGAACGAAACACTCGATCTGCTGCTGCGCCCGCGCCCGAAAGATCGCAGCATCCTCAGCCTGCGCTCGCCGTTGCGGATCGGCGGCACTTTCAAGGACCCGAGCTTCCGCCCCGACTTCAAGGCGCTAGGCGTGCGCGGCGCGATCGCGGTCGCACTCGGCAGCATCGCACCACCGGCTGCCCTGCTGGCGACCTTCGAACCGGGCCCGGGCAAAGACAGCGATTGCGGCGGCAAGTACGCGCAGTAATGCAGCGCAGCGTCAGCTGGCGATGTAACGCTGCAGCTGGTCGATATCCTGTCGCTGCGCTTCGATCACCGCCTTGACCAGGTCGCCGATCGAAATCACGCCTTGCACGCGGCCGTTTTCGACCACCGGCAAATGGCGAAAGCGTCCGTCGGTCATCAGCTGCATGCAGCGCTCCACCGTATCCGATGGCGATACTGTCACCACCTCGGCGCTCATGATCTCGGCGACGCTGGTCGTGGAAGACGAGCGATCGCGCAGCACTATCTTGCGCGCGTAATCGCGCTCGGAGACGATGCCGACCAAGCGCGGCCCGTCCATCACCAAGACCGCGCCGACGGCCTTCTCGGCCATCAGGCGAATCGCCTCGATCACCGCGGCATCGGCGGCAACGGCAAATACCTCAACCTGCTTGGTCCCCAACAGCTGTCGTACGGTCTGCATGGCCCGCTCCGCGCTTGCTCTGGTGATCGCAGCCTACTCCTACCGCGCCGCGGTGGGTATCGACCAGATACAACGGGCGCTGCTTGGCCTCGTCGTACAAACGGCCCAGGTATTCGCCAATCAGGCCCAGAGCAATCAGCTGAACGCCCCCCAGGAACAGGATCACCGACATCAGCGTTGGCCAACCGGCCACTGGGTCGCCCACCAGCGCAGCCTTGATGACGACCCAGGCACCGAACAGGAATGCCAGCAGCGCGGTAAGTAGGCCCAGATACGTGGCCGCCCGCAGCGGCACCGTGGAAAAGCTGGTGATGCCATCGAGTGCGAAATTCCACAGCCGCCAGACCGTGAACTTGCTGTGTCCGGACAGACGCGGCTCACGCCGATACGGCAGCGCCACCTGGCGAAACCCGACCCAACCGAAGAGCCCCTTCATGAAACGGTGGCGTTCGCGCAGCTGCTGCAAGGCTTGCACGACACGTGGCGACAGCAAGCGGAAATCACCGGTATCGGCAGGGATCGGGGTGCGCGACAAGCGCCTTATCACACGATAAAACGCATGCGCAGCGCTACGCTTGAGCCAACTCTCGCCCTCGCGAATGACCCGCGTACCGAAGATGTTGTCGTAGCCGCCACGCCACAGCGCAACGAATTCCGGGATCAGTTCCGGTGGATCCTGGCCATCGGCATCGAGCAACACCACAGCCCCCGGCAGCACGTGGTCCAGTCCGGCAGAAATCGCCACTTCCTTGCCGAAATTACGCGACAGCCGCACCGCACTCACCTGCGCATCCGCCTCGGTCAGCGCATGCACCACCTCCCAGGTGCCATCGGTGCTGCCGTCGTCGACATACAGCACGTGCGTCTGCAGTGCAGGCAGCTGCGCCAACACCGCGCACAGGCGCGGATGCAGCAGGGGGATGCTGGTTTCTTCATTGAAGGCCGCGATGAGCACCGTCAGGCGTTCGGGCGCAACCGGCGACTGGGCAGCGTCGATGGCGCTCACCGTCAGGGCGCCTGCAGATAGGCAGGGCCGCCCAGCTGGCGCGCCTGCCGCTGGATCCACCCCGCACGTCGCTGCACGAATGCGCCCGGACGACGCGCGTCATAGCGCCGTGGCGATGGCAACACCGCTGCCAGGCGTGCCGATTCGCTTGGCGACAGGCCTGCCGCATCCTTGCTCCAGAACTGCTGCGCAGCCGCTTGCGCGCCATACACCCCGTCGCCGAATTCGGCCACGTTGAGATACATCTCCAGAATGCGTTGCTTCGGCCAGAACAGCTCGATCAACACCGTGTACCAGGCTTCCAGGCCCTTGCGCACCCAACTGCGCCCCTGCCAAAGGAACACATTCTTGGCAACCTGCTGGCTGATGGTGCTGGCGCCGCGCACGCGTCCACCGCGGGCATTGTGATCGCGCGCCTTTTCGATCGCCTGCAGATCGAAACCGTGGTGCATCGGGAACTGCTGATCCTCCGCGGCCACTACCGAAATCGGCAGGCTTATGGCGATCTTGTCGTAATCACGCCACTGCTGATGCAGCGAAAAACTCCAGTCGCCCTCGCCCCAGGCTTCCAGGTAACGCCCCACCATCATGCTGCTGATCGGCGGATCGACCACCCGCAAGACCAGCACCTGCAGCACGCTCGCCGCTGCAAACAGTAGCGGTGCTGCCATCAGCCAGCGCAACCACCGCCGCGCGCGCCGCGGTGGCGCCGCCTGCTTGCCATCCCATGCATCCGTCCCCATTGTTCGCTACGACCTTCAATCCCGATGCCTGCCGCATTATCCGGCAACCAGCGTCCCTTACGCCCGATGTTTCCATGACCGATCACGATCAGCTTTCCCGTTTCCTGCTGCCCGCCGCTGGCGTGCGCGGCGTCCATGTGCGCCTGACCAAGGCCTGGCACGACATCCAGGGGGCCGCCGAGTATCCGCCCGCCGCGCGCCAACTGCTCGGCGAAGCTGCGGTGGCCGCTGCACTGTTCACCGGCCACACCAAGGTCGACGGGCGCCTGTCGGTGCAACTGCGCGGCAACGACATCTTGCGCACCCTGTTTGCCGAATGCACCGCCGCCGGCACCTTGCGCGGCATCGTGCAGTTGGCCGAGGGCGCGGATGCGCCGACCGACCTGCGCGAACTGGGCGAGGCCGCGCTGCTGGCGATCACCATCGAGAACCCCGGCCTGGACCCGCGCGAGCCGCAGCGCTACCAGAGTCTGGTCGGCATGCAGGCACCGGACCTGGCCGAAGCCTTCGAAACCTATTTTCAGCAGTCCGAACAGTTGCCGACGCGCTTGCTGCTGGCCGCTGGCCCGGATCAGGCCGCCGGCCTGCTGTTGCAGAAGCTCCCCGGCGACGAGGGCGACACCGATGGCTGGACCCGGATTGGCGCCCTGTTCGACACCCTGGGCGCACCGGAGCTGCTCTCGGTTGCCGGCCAGGACCTGCTGCACCGTCTGTTCCACGAGGAAGAGCCGCAGTTGCTCGGCAGCAAGCCGCTCAGCTTCGGCTGCTCCTGTTCGCGCGAGCGGGTCGCCTCGATGCTGCAATCGCTAGGCGAGGAGGAGGCGCGCGCGGCCGCCGAGGCAACGGGCGAAGTCGAGGTGCGTTGCGAATTCTGCGGCCGTGAGTATCACTTTCCGTTGACCGCGCTGGACGTACTTTTCAACGCGGCGCAGCCCTCGCAGGAAGCGCCAGAAAGGTTGCAATAGATAGGATGACGGTGGTGTTCTGGGGGGACGCGACCACTTGTTAAATAATCATAAACACCCTAGCATCCTACTTGCCCGCTCTCGGGAACTTAACAACTGCCCCTGGGTCTGACCTCTGGTATGCGATACCTACTGCGCCTCCCGCTAGCTTTGATGGTTGCCCTTGCGGCGGCCACAGGCGTGCACGCGCAGTCGGCGCAGCAGTTGCGCGAAAGTACGATCCTGCCGGTGTGGAACAAGGGCAGCGGCAAGGTGGAAGCCTTTCTGTACCTGGAGCCGACCGGCGAGCAGAAAGCCGGTGCGCGCTGGCATTTCGGTCGCAACTCGCTCGATGCCGCGTTCGGCCTGAGCTCCGGCGACTCGCTTGGCCTGCTCTGCAACAGTAGCCGCGGCACCAATATCAGCGGTCTTGCCAGCCATTGCCTGCTTGCAGGCATCGGCGATGACGAAGAAGACAGCGCGGCTGCCTCGCGTCGCGTGTCCGGCACGCTGGGCTTCAATCGCGGCAGTGGCCGGGTTGGCGTCACCGCGGGCACTGGCCGCGACACCCTGCCAGCCTGGCTGATCGGTGCCGGCAAGGCCCCGTTGACGCGTGTCGAGCAAAACGACCTCACCGTCTTTGGGCAGAAGAACATCGGTCGCGAAGGCTTTGTTTCGATCGGCGGCACGTATGCTCGCGCGCGCCTGGTGCCGCTGGCCGACGTGTCCCCGGCCATTGCCGATCAATGGGACAGCAAGACCTTGAGCGTTGGCGGCGGCTATGGCGCTTTCAGCGCAAATGTCATAGGCCGCGTTGTCGACGTCCCCGGCCAGCCCGAAAAATGGGAAGGCCTGGGCCTGGGCCTGACCTGGCGCACTCCCTGGAGCGGCCAGCTCACCGTTGGCGCGGAGAACGTCATTTCCCGTGGCAAGAACCCGTTCGCACCAAGCAACGAGAGCAACAGCGACGGTACGGTTCCGTACGTCAGATACGAGCAAGACTTGTAACCTATTGATTTCAGAGTGTTTCACAAGACGCCATCGGCCTGCAGCCGGTGGCGTTTTCCGTTACGGATCACCCCTCCAGCCGGCACCTTCACAACCTTCTTCTTTTTCGTTAACGGGACTTTAATTTCTCTCGCAACGCATATACCATCGGTTCACCCTGACGTTTTGGATCCGCTTTTTTCGGAACCCCCGACAGGCAAAACAACCCTTGGCAGTACCCAAGATCACTTGGAGAGAGAGCTAATGAATTGCAAGTCCAACAAGCTGCGCGATGCAGTTGTCCTCGCGCTTGTCGTGGGTGTGGGCGGTACCGGTACCGCCATCGCCCAGGAAGCCGGCACTACCAATCTCGACAAGATCGAGGTGACGGGTTCGCGCATCCGCCAGGTCGATAGCGAGACAGCCCAGCCGGTGCTGCTGATCAGCAGGGATCAGATCGAAAAGCAGGGCTTCAAGTCGGTTGCGGACATCCTGCAGAACATTCCGACCGCGGGCTCGCCGGCCATCAGCCGTACCTCGCCGCTGAGCTCCGGCGAAAACGTCGGTGGTTACTACATCGACCTGCGCAACCTGGGTGCCAACCGTACCTTGGTCCTGGTTGAGCGCATCGAAGTCCTGAAGGACGGCGCATCCACGATCTACGGTTCCGACGCGATTGCAGGCGTGATCAACATCATCACCCGCAAGGATTTCGAAGGCGCCGAAGCGAACGTCTACATTGGCCAGTGGGGCCAGGGCGACGGTCAGCGCGACGTGTACGACTTCACGATGGGCTTCCGTGGTGATCGCGGCTCGCTGACCGCCGGCGTCGAATACACCAACGAAGACCCGGTCTGGGCACGTAACCGCTGGTTCAGCCGCGCCCGATTCCCGACTGGGGAAAAGACCGATCCGCGTCCGGGCGGTCTTTCGGGAACCACTGAATTTGGTCGTTTTGCTTATACCAATGCTGCAGGCGGCACCTCGACGCGCACGCTGCGCCGCGACGTTGCTGGGCTGGATCCGGCTGACTTTTCCAGCTATCGCGCGCTAAACGGCACCGACACCTACAATCCCTCGCTGGCATCCACGGTCTACAGCGGCATCAAGCGCAAATCGGCGTTCCTCAATGGGCACTTCGATTTCACCGACAATGTCGCGTTCGACACCAGCGTTCTGTACACCGACCGCGAGTCGTTCGCACAGAATGCCGGCTATCCGATGCAGAGCGCCAATTTCAACCTGAGCAACGGCGGCCTGTCCATCGACAGCGTCTTCAATCCGCTGGGCAATCAGGCGACCGGCACGCTGCCTGCAGGCGTCGCCCCGCAGGCTGTTCAATATGTGCGGCGTGGCTGGGAAGTTCCGCGCGAAGTTCAGAACAATCTGACCACCTCGCGATTCACGGGCAAGTTTAGCGGCAATTTCAATTTCGGCGAGAAATACTGGGATTGGGAAGCGGGCTTCCTTTACAACCAGAATAAAGGCACGCAGATCAGCACGGGTAATCTCAATACCTATGCCGTCGGCCAGGCCACCGGTCCGTCCTTCATCAATTCCGAGGGTGTGGCACAGTGCGGCACCGCCGCGAACCCGATTACCCTCGGCTCCGGCCCCGGGGCATGCACGCCCTGGAATCCGCTGGTTCCGTTCGGCTACAACGCGCCGAACGGCTTGAACGACCCCAACGTCCAGGCTTACCTGTATCAGCCCGGCCAGGCGCTGTCCGAAACCACCACCAAGAACTACTTCGCAAGCGTTTCCGGCATCCTGGCCTCGCTGCCGGCCGGCGACCTGGGCGTGGCGGTTGGCGTGGAACGTCGCGAAGAAACCGGCTCGTTCTCGCCAGATGCACTCGCACAGACGGGTATCTCGACGGTTCTGGCCGCCGGCCCGACCCGCGGTGGCTACAACCTCAACGAAGTCTATGCCGAGTTGCAGGTTCCGTTGCTGGCGGACCTTCCCGGCGCCAAGGAATTGAGCGTCACGCTGGCAACGCGTTATTCGGATTACGACACCTTCGGCAATACGACCAACAGCAAGTTCGGATTCAAGTGGAAGCCGTTCGAGTCTGTGCTGGTGCGTGGTACATGGTCGGAAGGTTTCCGCGCGCCGACCGTTGCAGACTTGTTCGGCGGCCTGTCGCAGAGCTTCGAGAACTACACCGATCCGTGCGATACCTCGTTCGGCCCGGCTGCCGGCAATGCACGCTGCCTGGCTGATGTGCCGGCAGGTTTCCGTCAGCTCAATGCGTCGGGTGTCGCTCCCGCACCGGGCCCTGGCGAACAGACGAATGTGCCGTTCGTGTCCGGCTCGACTCCCACGCTGACCCCGGAAACCTCGACCTCCAAGACGCTTGGCCTGGTGTGGAGCCCCGGTTTCATCACCGGCCTCAACGCCTCGCTGGATTGGTGGAATATCCGCATCGAAAACACCATCGTTGGCGACACGCCGACCGACCTGCTGGACGATTGCTACCTGCGCGGTATCGAGTCGCGTTGCGTGGGCTTTACCCGTAACGCAGCGGGCAACATCACCAGCTTGTCGTTCGGCCTGCGCAATGCCGGCTATGTTGAGACCGAAGGCTTCGACTTCGATCTGAATTATCGCTTCGAGACGCAGTGGGGCAACTTCACCACATCGCTGTTGAACACCTACGTGTCCAAGAACGAACTGAAGGCCGACAACACCAGCAATCCGCCAAGCCAGCAGAACGGATTCGGCGGCAACTTCCGCGTCCGCTCCAACCTTTCGGTGAACTGGCAGTGGGACGATTGGTCTGTGACCTGGAGCGCGCGTTACTACTCGCGTACCAAGGAGCGTTGCTTCGCCGCCGATCGCTGCAGCCTGCCTGACTTCACTGCTCCCGAGTTCCAGGGCGCAACTGTTGGCATGAACGAGCTCGGCTCCAATACTTTCCACGATCTGCAAGTGGCTTATGCCCTTCCGTGGAACGCAACGGTCGCCGTCGGTGCGAACAACATCTTCGAACACTATTCGGCACCCGCTTATGGCCAGCCCAACTCCGGCTACTCCTATTACGGTGGCTACGACATTGGTCGCTTCATGTACATGAAGTATCAGCAGCGTTTCTGATTTAAAACTGGAACAAAGTAAGTTATGAAAAAACGGCCCCAAGGGGCCGTTTTTTTGTTGGCGAGCGCCAAGATTCGAACAGAAAAATCCGTTTGCCTTACACCAACATAGTCAGCTCACCCCGGAATCAACGTCTGGATCACATGCTCGACGTAGGCTTCGAAATCTTCCCGGGCTGGCTTGGGCTGCTGCAATTGCAGTGAGAGTTGCAGGAAGCCGACGTAGGCGGCGTAGGCCAAGCGGGCACGATGCTGGGCATCGGTACGGGTAAGGCCGGCCTGGCGGAACGAGGCGATGAGGTAATCGAGGCGACGTTGGGACACGCGATCGATGACCGGGCGTACGGCCGGGTGATCGAGTGCTTTGAGCAGTTCGCTATAGATAACGTGCGGTTTGACTTCGTGGGCAACCAGCTGGAACAAGGCGCGCAAGCGGGCGCTGGGGTCGGGCACGTCTTCCAGGCTGCCGAACACTTCCTTTTGCTCGAAGATTTCCCAGCGCTCAAGGGCGGCCTGCAGCAGGGCGTCGCGCGAGGGGAAGTGCCAGTAGAAGCTGCCTTTGGTGACGCCGAGCCGGCGCGCCAGGGGCTCGACTGCAACCGCGCCCACCCCTTGTTCGGCGATCAGGTCGAGCGCGGCCTGTGCCCAATCGTCCGCGCTGAGGCGATTGCCGCGACCGGAGCTGGCGCGGGGCGTGGTGGGGCTAGAGTCGATGGTGTCGTTCATACCGCGATTTAACCATACGCTTGTGTCAGTTGCAGTATGCATCACGAAATTGACATATCAGCGCCATGATTCCGTGGCCTAACCGTCCATACGATTGAGTATTGACAGCCGCCATCGCGCATCCATACCATTAAGTATGGTCATCTCACCCTCTAGCCTCGCCTCAGCTGCGTCCTTGTCCAGCGTCAACGCTGGCGATGCAGTGCTCGCGGTGTCGATGCGGGGGGGCGAACATGCGCCGTCGGTAGTGTTCGCGCATGGGTTTGGACAGACCCGACATGCCTGGGAAGCCACTGCCACGACGCTGGCTGAAAAGGGCTACCGCACCCTGTCGTACGACGCACGCGGGCATGGCGATTCCAGCGCCAATGCGGCGGACCAGCCCTACTCGGCAACGCAGTTCACCGACGATCTGATCGTGCTGGCCGGCGAGCAGCCCCAGCCACCGGTGTTGGTTGCTGCGTCGATGGGGGGCTTGTTCGGGCTACTGGCCGAAGCGCGGTGGCCGGGCCTGTTTCGTGCCATCGTGCTGGTCGACATCACACCACGCTGGGATACCACGGGTGTGGAGCGCATCCTGCGCTTCATGACCGCGCATCCGGACGGCTTTGCATCGCTGGATGCGGCCGCCGATGCGATTGCCGCCTACCTGCCGCATCGGCCGCGCAAAACGCCGGGCCAACTGCAGGCATTGCTGCGGCAGCGTACCGATGGGCGTTGGCGCTGGCATTGGGATCCACGCCTGGTCGACGAACTGGCCGGCCAGGATGCCCAGCTCCAGCAGCATGCATTGCTGGAAGCGGCAGCACAGGTGCGTTGCCCGATGCTGCTCATCAGCGGCGGACGCAGCGATCTAGTGACACCAGCCAACATCGCCGAATTCCTCTCCATCGCGCCGCATGCGCAGCATGTGCATCTGCCCGATGCCACGCACATGCTGGCAGGCGACGACAACACCACGTTTACCGCCACCGTGTTGCATTATCTGGACGCACTGCCGGCGGCTTGCACCATCGCAGCGTCCAACACTACCGAGCATGTCACTGGAGCAAGACCATGAGCATCATTGCACCGTTCCTCCTCGTCGTCCTGGCGGCGGGTATCGCTGCCTACCACCGGATGCGCCTTGCCACGTGGGTTGCGATCAGCGCCTGTGTGCTGGTGGCGTGCTGGCTGCTGGGCGCCAATCTCACCGCCACCATCGTGGCCGCCGCGCTGGTGGTACTGATCTCCGCACCAGTGTTGCTGCCGTTCCTGCGCAAGCCGCTGCTGACCACGCCGCTGATGGGCTTCTTCCGCAAGGTGCTGCCGCCGCTGTCGCAGACCGAGCGCATCGCACTGGAAACCGGTTCGGTCGGCTTCGAAGGCGAGCTGTTCACCGGCGATCCGGATTGGCAGAAGCTGCTGAACTATCCCAAGCCGCAACTCACCGCCGAAGAGCAGGCCTTCCTGGATGGCCCGGTGGAAGAGCTGTGCAAGATGATCAACGACTGGGAAATCACCCACGTCCACGCCGACCTGCCGCCAGAGCTGTGGGACTTCATCAAGAAGAACAAGTTCTTCGGCATGATCATTCCCAAGCAGTACGGCGGCCTGGGTTTCAGCGCGCTGGCGCACCACAAGGTGATCCAGAAGCTGTCCTCGATCTCCAGCGTGGTCAGCTCCACCGTTGGCGTGCCCAACTCGCTCGGCCCCGGTGAGCTGTTGCTGCATTACGGCACCCCCGAACAGAAGGACTACTACCTGCCGCGGCTGGCGGTCGGTGCGGAAGTGCCGTGCTTCGGCCTGACTGGTCCGTTCGCCGGCTCCGATGCCACCTCGATTCCCGATTACGGCATCGTTTGCAAGGGCGAATGGAATGGCGCCAATGTGCTGGGCGTCAAGCTGACCTTCGACAAGCGCTACATCACCCTGGCACCGGTCGCCTCGCTGATCGGCCTGGCGTTCCGCGCCTACGATCCGGATGGTCTGATTGGCGACAAAAAGGACATCGGCATCACCCTGGCGCTGCTGCCGCGCGAAACTCCGGGCGTGGAAATCGGCCGCCGCCATTTCCCGTTGAATTCGCCGTTCCAGAATGGCCCGATCCACGGTGAAGAGGTGTTCATCCCGCTGAGCCAGCTGATCGGTGGCGTGGAGATGGTCGGCAAGGGCTGGAACATGCTCAACGAGTGTCTGGCTGTTGGCCGTTCGATCACCCTGCCCTCCACCGCCAGCGGCGGCAGCAAGGCCGCAGCGGTGGTCACCGGTGCGTATGCGCGTATCCGCAAGCAATTCGGCCTGTCGGTGGGCCGTTTCGAGGGCGTGGAAGAAGCGCTGGCCCGTATCGGCGGCAAGGCCTATGCGATCAGTGCGCTGTCGCAGGCCACGGCCGCGGCGGTGGATCGCGGCGATGTGCCGTCGGTGCCGTCGGCGATTGCCAAGTACCACTGCACCACCATGGGCCGCGAAGTGGTCAGCGACATGATGGACGTGATCGGCGGCAAGGGCATCATCCTGGGGCCCCGCAACTTCGCCGGCCGCGCCTGGCAGGCCGCGCCGATCGGCGTGACCGTGGAAGGCGCCAACATCATGACCCGCAGCCTGCTGATCTTCGGCCAGGGCGCCATCCTGTGCCATCCCTGGGTGTTGAAGGAGATGCAGGCCGCGCAGGATCCCGACACCCGTCGTGGTCTGGAGCAGTTCGACCAGAGCCTGTTCGGTCATATCCGCTTCGGCATTTCCAACGCGGTGCGCTCGTTCTGGTTCGGCCTGACCGGTGCGCGTCTCGGTGCGGCGCCGGGCGATGCGTATACCCGTCGCTTCTTCCGCAAGCTGGATCGCTATTCGGCCAACCTGGCCTTGATGGCCGACGTGTCGATGCTGATGCTGGGCGGCAAGTTGAAGTTCAAGGAGTCGCTGTCCGGTCGCTTGGGCGATGTGCTGAGCCATATCTACATGACCAGCGCGATCCTCAAGCGCTATCACGACGAGGGCGCACCGGCGAGCGACCAGCCGCTGCTGGCCTGGGCCTTCCACGACAGCGTGCACAAGATCGAAACCGCGCTGTCGGCGGCGCTACGCAACTTCCCGATCCGCCCGGTGGGCTGGTTGATGTGGGTGCTGATCTTCCCGTTGGGCCGTCGCGCCGAAGCGCCTGGCGATCGCCTGGGCCATCGCGTGGCTTCGCTGTTGATGACGCCCAACGAGGCGCGCGACCGTCTGGCCAAGGGCGTGTTCCTGACGCCGTGCGCCAACAATCCGGGCGGCCGTATCGCCAGCTACCTGACCAAGGCGGTGATGGCCGAACCGGTGGAGCGCAAGTTCCTGAAGGCGCTCAAGACCAAGGGCATCGAAGCGCTGGATTTCCCGGCGCAGCTGGACGAAGCCGTGGCCGAAGGCGTGATCAGCATGGAAGAGCGCAAGCTGCTGGAGGAGCTGCGGGAGATCATGATGGACACCATCACCGTGGACGACTTCGATCCGCATGAATTGCGTGCGGCCAGCTTCTACGACAAGCCGCAGATGCAACAGCCACGCGAAGCCGCGTAAGGCATAAAGCTGGGGCGAGAATAGACACGGCGGGCTTCGGCCCGCCGTTGTTGTTTGTGGAGATGGGTCTTGTCAGCAGCATGCTGCCTGCAGCTTCATCGGCTGCGGTCTTCGCGGCAGAACGCGCGCACCGGCGGCGCGACCTGTCGGCCGGCTATCGAATGAGCACGTGCTAGGGGCGAACGCGTGCGAGAGTCGCGCACGTCACACGCCGGCAGCAGCCAGGCGCTGAGGCTACAGAACAAGAGCTCATCGCAGCCATGCCCCACTCCTGCGTGTAGCGAACCTGCAGCGAACAACTGCCGCAGCTGGATCAGAACGGCAGCCACACCAGCGCCAAGGCGATCAACGCCGGCAGCGCCTGCACGAAGAAGATCCGGCGGTTGACGCTGTAGGCGCCGTAGCAACCTGCCACCACCACGCAGACCAGGAAGAAGCTCAGCACGTCGGGGCGGGCGGCCAGTGCGCCCCAGAGCAGGCCCGCGGCAAGGAAGCCGTTGTAGAGCCCCTGGTTGGCCGCCAGCACGCGGGTGGCCTGCGCCTTCTCAAGGCTATTGCGGAAGGTCTTCAAGCCCAGCGGATGCGTCCACAGCACCATTTCCAATACCAGGATGTAGACGTGCAACAGTGCGATGCACAGGCCGGCAATGATGGCAAGCAGGGACATGGCAGACCGCCTCGACAAATGGTGCCGCCAGCATAGCCGCGATTGCGGTCGCTCTGTTCGGCACACCTGCACTACCGAGCTGGTGAGTGCGCTTCTGGCGCTGCCAGAGTGAGAGAAGCAGTCCGTCTGCGTGGTCGATGCCAAGCGCCAAGCTGCATCTGCCACGTGTGCTGTGGCGGTGCTTACTCGGAAACGCGCTTGTCCGTCTCCACGTCGCGCTCGACGGGCAGCTTGCGCGCTTGGCGCAACAAGCCGAACGCGCCGACCGTCATGCCGGTCGCCACGACCAGGCCGACGCCGAACACCGCGCTGGAGCCGAACGCAGAGACCAGCTTGTGCACCCAAACGAAGGTGAGATCGCCACCGCGATAGACCACCGTGTCGATTGCGGCGCCAGCCTTGTAGCGCCACTCGCGATTTACCCGCGTGTACAGCGTTTCGCGCGCAGGCTTGGCCAGTGCGAATTCGCTGGAGCGGGTAATCACCTGCACGATCGCAATCATCATCGGCAACGGCGACGCCGCCAAAGCCGCGTAACCCAGCATGATTGCCACGCCCGGGATCAACAACGCCGGCGCGATGCCAAAGCGCGACAGCAACGCCCGCGTCACCAGCAGTTGCAGCACCAGCGCCAGCGCATTGATCGCCAGGTCGATGCTGGAGTAATAGGCGGTGGCCGCCGCTGCATCGGTGTAAAGCCGCCGCACCAGCGCCGCCTGCTCGTTGTAGAGCAAGGTCCCCACGCCCACGCCGAACAACACCATGAAGGCCAGCCAGCGCAACAGCGGTTCACGCACGATCAGCTTGAGGCCGCCGAGTACATCGCCGCCCATTGGCACTTCGCCAGAACTGAGCTGGCCCTCCTGTTCGCGCGCAACGGCCCACAGCCGCAGGCGCAGCACGCAGACCACGCATACCGCCAGAAACCCGGCCGACACCAACATCAGATGCGCGATGCCAATACGTTCGACCAGTACGCGCGTCAGGACCGGACCCAGAAACGCGCCCAGCGTGCCTGCCGCGCCGATATAGCCGTAGTAGCTACGTGCCTGGGCATTGCTGAAGACATCAGCCATGAAACTCCAGAACACCGCCACCGCAAACAGGTTGAAGACGGTCACCCACAAGAAGAACGCCATGCCACGGCCCGGCACGCCGCTGTCGAACAGCACGTAGAACAGCAGCAGGGTCGCGATGAAGAAGCCGTACACCCCCGGCAGGAACACCCGCCGCGGATAGCGGCTGACCAGGGCGCCGTAGACCGGTTGCAGCAACACCATGATCAGGAAGGTGCAGGTAAACAGCACCTGCAGCGTGAAGTCCTTCAGCGGCACACCGTGCGCGGCGAAGAACGCGATCATGCCAGCGGGAAAGAGTGCCTCTACATCGGCCGAGGCGCCCATCGCTTCGCGCACCGGACGCAACACGTAGTAACCGCTGAGCAGACAAAAGAAGTAAAGAAACGACCACGCCAGTGGTGGCGAGCTACGCAGTGCCGCGCGCAAACGGCCAGCCGCAGATCGCGGCGCAGAGGGGCTGGTCATGAGGTAACGGCCGCTCGCACAAGCGGGCCCGACAGAAAAAACATGGCAACGGCAGCACTTGTGAAGGAAGCGCGCAAGTTAGCCGATGCGAGGCAGCGCCACCAGCGACCAGTTGCTGGACACTGCGGCCCGGGTGCCCTCCGCGCCGGCACGCTGCTTGCAACTCGTCTTGCACCAAGCCGTGGCACCGCTTCGGCGGCACCGGAATCCTCGAATGCTGAATCTAAAATCATCAATAGGATCAATGCGATGCCCATTCATCTTCCGGCAGTTTGTGCTATTGCAAAGCGCGGCGCTAGAATCGCCGGAGGCAGCGGAACAGGCGGGACAACCATGACAGAAATGCGCACGCGCCGACGGTTCCGACCGTTGGCTATCGGGCTGTTCGGGGCGTTATTGCCCCTGGCCCTCTCATCCACCGCGCAGACACCCGCGCCCACCGCCACTGCGTTGCAGGCGGCCACTGTGGCGCAGTCGCCCACCGCACCGCTGCCCTATCGCACTTCGCTGCCGGCCAACCAGGTGCTGGCACCTGCTGCCGGTTTCGATGTGGCGGCATTCGAATCGATGGCCGACCAGCTGACCTACGGCAACCGGGTGCCCGGGATGGCAATGGCCATCGTGCAGGGCGGCAAGGTGCTCAGCGCGCGCGGCTATGGCGTCACCGATGTCAATCATCCGCAGGCGGTCGATGGCCATACGGTGTTTCGCCTGGCCTCGCTGTCCAAAGCCTTCGCCGGCACCATGGCCGGCCTGCTGGTCAACGATGGCGTGCTGCGCTGGGACAGCAAGGTGGTCGACTATGTGCCCGGCTTCCAGCTCAGCGACAACGCCGCCACCCGTCAACTCACCGTGGCCGAAGTACTCAGCCATCGCGTCGGCCTGACCCGCAACGCCTACGACCGCGATATCGAATCCAACGTCGATTACTACTCGCTCAGCCATAAGCTGGCTGCTGCGCCGCTGCGTTGCGCACCGGGCGATTGCTACGCGTATCAAAACGTCGCCTTCAGCCTGGTTGGCGATGTGGTGTTCGCCGCATCGGGCAGCTTCTACGAGCAATCGGTAGAGCGTCGCATCTTCAAGCCGCTGGGCATGAACGACGCCAGCATGGGGCTGGCCGGTATCCAGGCGAGCCCGCACTGGGCACGTCCGCATGTGCGCAGCCGCAATGGCTGGGTCTCGCTGACGCCCAAGCCCACCTACTACCGTCTGGCGCCCGCTGCGGGCGTCAACGCCAGCGCCAGTGACATGGCGCAGTGGCTGCTCGCGCACACCGGCCATCGCACCGATGTGCTGCCTGCGCCGCTGTTGGCGACGCTGCACGCGCCGTTGATTTCCACGCCGGGCGAAATGCGTTCGGGCTGGCGCCACGAGCGCGTGGACGCGGCCAGCTATGCGCTGGGCTGGCGCGTGTTCGATTACGCCGGCCATCAAGTGGTGTTCCATGCCGGCGCGGTGCAAGGTTATCGCGGTTTGGTCGCACTGCTGCCGGAGCGCGACCTGGGTGTTGCGATCCTGTGGAACGGCGAAAGCGGCCTGCCCTCGGGCATGCTGCCGACCATCCTGGATCGCGCGCTCGGCCTGCCGGCCAAGCGCTGGCTGGACATCGACGTGGACGGCGACTTCGGCAGCGAGAACATGCTGGCAGAAAAACCCGACCCGGCTGGCAAGGGTGCGTCTTCCGGCAAGTCGGTGGCCTCGCCGCGCTGAGTGGACCTCGTGCACTGACCTCGTGTCGGTGACGTCGGCAAAGGCGGCTTCGGCCGCCTTCGTTGTTTCTGTGTCTCCGACGCGCGTTGCTCGGCTAGCGAAGGCATGCCTGCCTGGCGCGCAAAGAGCAAGGCCGTGGATGCGCACTACGCCGGCATTGTCTGGCTGCCGTAAACACCCCTTGCCACCAACGTTGCGGCTGAGCCGATCTGTTCGGCGTACCGAAGTGGAAGCACCGGCAGTCGGCTCTGGAGTCTCGCGGCTTGGTTCTCCCAAAGGTCTCTGCCTTCCGACCTGCTGCATTGCCGGCACGCCATCAGGTCAGGCAGCGGTGGCGTGCTGTCCTCGAGCCATCGTGCGAAGGCATCGACAACTGTCCAAGTTGGCCGGCAAAGTCAGAATGATCCCGCGGCGGCATCTGCACTGCCGACCGGTACGCGCGCCTGGCGGCACAATGCCGCAAACTTGAATGAGCGACGTTGTTCGGCCGGCAACACCTACGCCGTTTGCGGACTGGCAACGCGCAGCCTCGCACCGAGCGCGCCAGCGCCAGGCACATAAAAAAGCTCCCGCCCCGCTGGGCGTCGGGGAGAGAGCTCGATGTTTACGGCGATCGGGTATTACAAGATCAGATCAGCGGTGCCGGGGTTGCGGGCAGCGCGACCGGAGCGGCCTTCTTCTTGCGAACGGCCGGCTTCTTCTTGGCGACCTTCTTCACGGCAGGCTTCTTGGTAGCGGTCTTCTTGGTGGCGGACTTCTTGGTCGCCTTCTTCGCTACTGCCTTTTTGGCGGTCTTCTTGACGGCTTTCTTGGCGGTCTTCTTGGCGGCAGCCTTCTTGGTCGCCTTCTTTGCAGTCTTCTTCACTGCCTTCTTGGCGGCCGTCTTCTTGGTTGCCTTCTTCGCAGTCTTCTTTACTGCCTTCTTGGCGGTCGCCTTCTTTGCAGTCTTCTTGACGGCCTTCTTGGCAGCAGTCTTCTTTACTGCCTTCTTGGCGGTTGCCTTTTTGGCGACCTTCTTGACTGCCTTCTTGGCGGCAGTCTTCTTCACTGCCTTTTTGGCAGTGGGTTTCTTTTTCGCAGCTTTTGCAGTGGCCATGTAATTGGCTCCTCGTCAGTGAACTATGGAGGTGAAACGCCCAGTTGAACCAAACCCCGCGACGGCATGCCGTCGTCGGGAACCGTCCGCAGATGATGCGCGACGGAACGGATACAGAAACACCCGCATCGAACAGCGACACGGGTGCGTAGTCGGAACGACAACTGCTTTCTTGGAGAGAAGCGGACCCGACTCCACCGTGGTTAGCGCTTCGGTGGACATCCGGAACAAGCTTGTCGGCGTGATGTCGATTCTGCTCACTCTCTTCCGCAGCAATGTCTGCTGGGCGAAACCTAATCACGCTTTTTTTTACTGTCAACACTCTTTTGCAATTTTTTTTCTACCCACCGTCGCTGCGTGCCATGTCCGCGCCAGCGAATCACCCCGCGCGCGGGCGTACCGGTCCAACCGAGAAGCGCGCTCGCCCAACAGCGTTTTCAAAAAAGCACTTCTTTTCCGCTGTTTTTTTTAATTCGTGCGCTTGCACGCCTGCCCGAACACTTCGACCGCACGGCAGCGAAGCCGATGCGACGGCATGGCTTGCCGCCTGTCCGCCAGCTGAAAATTTTTTATCCAACGGCTGCACTTCCGACGTCGCATGAGCAGAAATGCGCAAACTTATTGAGCGCCTGGAGCGTCGTGCATGCAGCCACGCGCACCGACTGCGGCATCCATCGCGTGCGCTAGCGGATGATCGGGCAAGGCGACATGCACAAAATTTTTTCACCGGGCGCACGCCAAACCCTCACGAACGACTCACGTCAGAAATCCGGCGCAGTGCAGGTGGGCGAGCAGTGGACGCGCGTCGGACCGTTGCTGTCGACGTACCGCATCGACATGCGCCAGCACCATCGCGATCCCCGACCGACGTTCCCCTTTCTCCGATTTCGCTGGCGGCTTGCGCGGCATCGCTGCACCAAGATACGCATCACCGACAGAAGGCGTGCTCAAAAAAAATGGCCGCTCTATGAGCGGCCATCGGATGCCGGCGTCAACGACACCTGATCAGTGATCGTCGTCTTCGAGCAGCTCGGCATAATCGTCCGGGTCCAGCAGGTCGTTGAGCTGTTCCTTGTCGTCGATCTCGACGACGAAGATCCAGCCTTCGCCGTAGGCGTCTTCGTTGATGGTTTCCGGCTTGTCGCTCAACGCGCTGTTGACCTCGACGACGGTGCCGCTGACCGGGCTGTAGACGTCGGAGGCAGCCTTGACCGATTCCACTACCGCAGCGCCGTTGCCGACCTGCACGGTGTCGCCGACGCCCGGCAGTTCGACGTAAACCAGGTCACCCAGCAAGCCCTGCGCGTGGTCGGAAATGCCGACGGTCACGCGACCGTTGCTTTCGACGCGGGCCCACTCGTGGGATTTGAGGAACTTGAGGTCGCCAGGGATCTCGCTCATGGGTGTGCTCCGGGAAAGATGATGGTTGGGGACAGGTGGCTAGTTTAGACCGCGCGACAAGACAGGTGCACGCACGGCGGTGTGGCGATGGCGATCCGGACGCGTGCGCAGCGCCGCGCACGGCATACATGGCGCTACACGATTCAGTCGCCGAGCACGCCGGGCTGTGCCTGGCCATCGCGCACGAACGGAAACTTCACTGCTCTCAACGGCACCTGCTTGCCGCGGATGTCCACCCGCAGCGGCTCGATGCTGCCGGCCGGCACGCGCGCGAAGGCGATCGCCTTGCCCAGCGTCGGCGAGAACGTGCCGGACAGGATCTCGCCTTCGCCGCTGGCGGTGAGCACGGTCTGGCCATGCCGCAACACGCCCTTCTCGTCCATCACCACACCGATCAGCTGACGCGGTGCGCCCTGCGCCTTTTGATATTCGAGCACGCTGCGACCGATGAAGTCGCGTCCTTCGTCCAGGGCGATCGTCCAGGCCAGCCCTGCCTCGTATGGGGTGACGCCATCGTCCATGTCCTGCCCGTAAAGATTCATGCCCGCTTCCAGTCGCAGGGTGTCGCGTGCGCCCAGGCCGGCCGGCTTGACGCCCTGCGCGAGCAACGCATTCCAGAATGCGACGGCGGCCTGCTGCGGCAACACGATTTCGAAACCGTCTTCGCCGGTGTAGCCGGTGCGCGCAAGAAACAACTCGATGCCATCGCGCGAACGCGTCTGCAGCGCGGCGAACCGGCCGAGCTTGCTCGCCGCTGCGGTGTCGGCAGGGTCGAGCAGGTCGATGACCTTGGTACGCGCGCTGGGACCTTGCACGGCAATCATGGCGAAGTCGCTGCGCTCTTCGACGCGCACGTCGAAGCGCGCGGCCTGCTCGCCGATCCACTGCAGGTCCTTCTCGCGGGTGGCGGCGTTGACCACCAGACGGAAGAAGTCTTCTGCCATGTAATAGACGATGAGGTCGTCGATCACCCCACCCTGCGGATTGAGCATGCAGGTGTACAGCGCCTTGCCGGCGACCTTGAGCTTGTCCACCGAGTTGGCGAGCAGGTAGCGCAGGAACTCGCGCACGCGCGCGCCGTGCAGGTCGACCACCGTCATGTGGCTGACGTCGAACATGCCGGCGTCGCGACGCACCTGGTGGTGCTCGTCCAGTTGCGAGCCGTAGTGGATCGGCATGTCCCAGCCGCCGAAGTCGACCATCTTGGCGCCAAGCGCACGATGGGTGTCGTTGAGGATGGTCTTCTGGGTCATGTGCGCCGTTCCAAGGAAAGACGGCCATTATCGCCATCCTTTCACGCTTGGGGGAACGACATACCGCTGTGTGGTTGCGCTGCCTGCGGGGCGCGAACGCAGCGCGACGCTACGCCGCGCTGCAACAGTGCCGAGGTAGGCACCGCAGTGCATGCCCTGCCGGCGTACATCAACCGGCCAGCTGCACCAGCGAGGTCATGCCATCGACGCCGACGATGCGCAGCGGCGTGCCGGCCGGCAGGTCCGGGCGGGCCACCACCCAGAACGCATCATCGACCTTGGCGCGGCCGCAACCATCGTGGATGGCCTGATCGGGCGGCACGCAACGGCCGATCAACTGCTCGGCACGCCGATTGAGCAGCGGGCGATCGCTCTGGGGCCCTTGCCGCGAACCAGGTGCGATAGACCTGCACCGAGAGGAAGCTGAGCAGCACGGATGCCACGATTTGCCACAGCAATGCGATGTCCGGCAACACCAGCACCAATAAGCACATCGCTGCGGCAGCGATCCCCATCCACAGCAGGAAGGCACCCGGCACCAGGGTCTCGGCCGCAATCAGCAGCAGCGCCAGCACTGCCCAGACCGCCATGTCCCAGCGCATGGCTCAGCCTGCCGCGCGCGGCGGCATCGATTGACGCGAGCCTTCGGCTTCGAGGATCTGCGCACGCTTTCGCGCTCGGCCTTCATCTGCCGCGCCATCGAATCGATCAGGTCGCGCGGCGGCTGGATGTCGCGGATATAGAGCGTGTTGCGGGCGTTGAGATGAGATGCGTCGGCCGTCAGCGGTGCGGAGCGGGTGCTGCGTGGCGCCGGCTCGGCTGGCGCCCAGGCAAGCCGCGCGGCGCACGCTGCGTGGCGCCGACGCCCCCCATCCGGGAAGTGTCCAGTGGCGCGCCGATACTCCGTTGCGCGCCCCCGCCGTAGACCACCGGCATCAGGAAACGCAGCCCCGGGCTCATGGTGTGGCGGCACCATGCGCACGGGTTTTGAACAGGACAACGACACCGGCAACCAGAACGACGGTGGCGAGAAATGAAGTCGGAAACAGGTGCAGCCCCTTGCAGGTCGTGGATCTATCCGTGCGTGAGTATGCTTCGGCGCTCCCGGCGGCTTACGCCGGCACGTGCGGAGCGGGCCCGGGCGCAGCCGCTGCACCCTGCGGCCGTGGTAAGACAGCCAACGAGCGCGGTCAGGCGCTACGTGGCGAGAACATGATGACCGCCATGCCAAACAGGCAACAGGCAGCGCCTAGCAGATCCCAGCGCGTTGGCGTCACGCCGTCCACCCACCACAGCCACAACAGCGCGCTGGCGATGTAGACGCCGCCATAGGCCGCGTACACGCGACCGCTCGCTTCCGGATGCAAGCTCAACAGCCAGACGAAGACGGCAAGACTCAGCGTAGTGGGCAGCAGCAACCACACGCTGCCACCCTTGCGCAGCCAGAAATAAGGAAGGTAGCAACCCACCAACTCGGCGAGCGCCGTCGCGGCAAACAGCAGCAGCGTGGTCGGCGCGATCGTCATGCGGGGCGCGGCGTTTCGAAGTCGGTGCCATTGACGTCGGTTTGATCGCCCATTGCGCCGCGGGAAACCTCACCGCCAACGGACGGGTGACTGCTGACAGGGCCGTGCACCGGCGGCGCGTGGGACACCGGGGCGTGCAAGGCCGATGCGTCGCCCGCGGAAGCGTCGACGGCCGGACTGTCGACTGCCGGCACATCGCCGCTGCGCTCCTCACGCTTGGCCTGTTGCCACAACGCTTCCTGCTCGCCCAGCGACAACGCGTTCAACGAGGTGCCGGCAGTACGCGCCTGCGCTTCCATCGCACGAAAGCGACGTTCGAATTTCAGGTTGGCGTGCCGCAACGCGGCGCCGACATCCACCTTGGCATGGCGCGCCAGGTTGGCGCAGACGAACAACACATCGCCCAGTTCGTCTTCCAGCCGGGCCTGATTGTCGGCGACCGGGCCGCGTGCGAATTCCACGCGCAACTCTTCGACTTCTTCCTGCAGTTTTTCCAGCACCGGCACCGGGCCGGGCCAATCGAAACCCACTCGCGCCGCACGCGACTGCAGTTTGGTGGATCGCTGCCATTCGGGCAGCCCGCGCGCGATGCCGGCAAGTGCGGAGTCGTCTTGGTTGCCGGCAGCACGGCGTTCTTCGCGCTTGATCTGCTCCCAGTTGGCGCTCACCGCCTGCGCATCGGGCGCCGATTGCGCAGCGAACACATGCGGGTGGCGCCTTACGAGCTTGTCGCTGAGCGTGGCGACCACGTCGGCGAATGTAAACGCCCCCTGCTCGGCCGCCATCTGCGAATGGAAGACCACCTGCAGCAACAGGTCGCCCAACTCCTCGCGCAGGCCAGCCAGGTCGTTGCGATCGATCGCATCGGCCACCCCGTAGGCTTCTTCGATGGTGTACGGCGCGATGCTGGCGAAGGTCTGCTGCACATCCCAGGGACAGCCGTGTTCGCGATCGCGCAGGCGCGCCATCACGTGCAACAGCTGCTGGACATCGCCGGTGGATGGGGTCTGAGACATCGTGTATTCCTGGAACCTGTGAGTGGGTGCGCCACCGGCGCATGTCCCACGCGACGCCAAGCGACGCACGCGGCCGTTGCACACCGCAACAACGCGCGGCACGCAAGTGCGTGCCGGGAGACCGGAGTGTACCTTTCAGTGCGTCAGGACCTTGCACAGCCATGCCGTCGCGACGACGGCGCGCATGCCGCTCAGGCCAGCCAATCGCGCCAGGGCAGATTGGGATCGCCCAGTGCGATGAAGTCGCCGTTGAGCAAGGTGTCGCGGCGGTTGTAGCGGAACGGCTTGCCGCTAGCGCCGGCCAGCAACACGCCACCGGCCGCATGCAGCACGCACTGACCAGCGGCGGTGTCCCACTCGGAGGTGGGGCCGAAACGTGGATACACGTCCAGATCGCCCTCGGCGATGCGGCAGAACTTCAACGACGACCCTTGCGCGACCACGTCGATCTCGCCCATCCGCTCCAGCGCGGCGGCAGTCCGCGCGTCGCGATGCGAACGGCTGGCTGCCACCCGCAACGGCGTGGCGGCCGGGGTGCGCGTGTGCAGCATCTCATCGCGGTCGCCATCGCGGCGGAAGGCGTTCTCGCCACGCGCGGCATACCAGACCCGCCCGTCGACCGGCGCCTGCACCACCCCGAGCATCGGTGCGCCCATATGGATGAGCGCGATGTTGACGCTGAACTCGCCATTGCGCTTGACGAATTCGCGGGTGCCATCGAGCGGATCGACCAGCCAGTAACTGGTCCAGTACTGGCGTTGTTCCCAGGCCACGTGCGCAGACTCTTCCGACAGCACCGGCACATCCGGGGTGACACGGCGCAGGCCGTCGACGATGACGCGGTTGGCCGCCAGGTCGGCCTGGGTCAGCGGGCTGGCGTCGTCCTTGATCTCCACCGAAAAGTCCTGCGCGTAGACCTCCATGATTGCGGCACCGGCATCGCGCGCGATGGCGATCACGGTTTCGCGCAGCTCCATCGGGATGCGGATCATGGATTGCGCTCCAGCCACTCGCGCGCAATGAACAAGGCGGCCAGCGAGCGGCCTTCGGAAAAATCTTCGCGCAGCATCAATTCGTCCAGACGTGCGATTGGCCACGGCACCACGTCCATCTCTTCCGGCTCGTCGCCGACCAGGCGCTCGGGATAGAGGTCGCGTGCCAGCACCAACCAGGATTGGTGACTCATATAAGTAGGAGCGAGCGTCATCGCGCGCAGCACCTGGACCTGGCGTGCGCCGTAGCCGGCTTCTTCCTTGAGCTCGCGGTCGGCGGCCTGCTCGGGTGTTTCGCCGGCGTCGATGCGGCCCTTGACCAGACCGAGTTCGTAGCGATGCACGCCGGCGGCGTATTCGCGCACCAGCAGCACGGTTTGCGCATCGAGCATCGGTACCACCACCACGGCGCCATGGCCCTGGCTGAGTTGGCGTTCGTAGATGCGACGCTGCCCGTTGGAGAACTCCAGATCCAGCTGCTGCCGACGGAACGGCCCGTCGCCCAGATCGGTGATCTTGTGGATGATCGGCAGGCGCGAGCTCATGCGTCGCACGCAGCCGCAAAGCGGGCCGATAGAATAGGCGGATGCATCGACATGTCCATGAACCCGAAATCCTAGCAGACCCTGCAGCCGCACAAACTGCCGAACATTGGCGGCAACGCGATCTTGCCGTGGTGTGGCACCCCTGCACGCAGATGCGTGAGCACCCGCACACGCTGCCGCTGGTGCCGATCGCGCGTGGCGAAGGCGCATGGCTGGTCGGCCATGACGGCCGCCGCTATCTGGACGCGGTGAGCAGTTGGTGGACCAACCTGTTCGGTCATACCGAACCGCGCATCGGCGCGGCCATCGCGCGCCAGGCCGGCGAACTGGAGCAGGTGATGCTGGCCGGCTTCACGCATACGCCGGCCGTGCAACTGGCCGAGCAGTTGCTGGCGATCGCGCCACGCCAGGCCGGGCGCGCGCCGCTGTCCAAGGTGTTCTACGCCGACAACGGATCGGCCGGCGTGGAGGTGGCACTGAAGATGGCGTTTCATTACTTCCACAATCGCGGCGACCACCGGCGGACGCGGTTCATCGCACTGGAGAATGGTTACCACGGCGAAACCATCGGCGCGCTATCGGTTGGCGATATTCCGCTGTACCGGCGCGTGTATGCGCCGCTGTTGCTGGAGGCGATGTTCACGCCCTCGCCCGATGCCTACCTGGCCGAACCGGGGCAAAGCGCCGAAGACTATGCGCTGCAGGCAGCCGATGCGTTGCAGGCACTGTTCGAACGCTCGCCCGGCGAAATCTGTGCGCTGATCCTGGAGCCGCGCGTGCAATGCGCGGGCGGGATGCGCATGTACCACCCGGCGTATCTGCGCCGCGCGCGCGAATTATGCGATGCCCATGGTGCATTCTTGATCGCCGACGAGATCGCCACCGGCTTCGGCCGTACCGGCACCCTGTTTGCCTGCGAACAGGCCGGCGTGATGCCCGACCTGTTGTGCCTGTCGAAGGGACTGACCGGCGGCTTCCTGCCGCTGTCGGCGGTGCTGGCCACGCAGCAGTTGTACGACGAATTTCTGGACGATTCGCGCGAGCGTGCGTTTCTGCATTCGCACAGCTACACCGGCAACCCGCTGGCATGTGCCGCGGCGCTGGCGACCTTGAAGATCTTCGCAGACGACGACGTGATTGCGCGTAACCAACCCATCGCCGCGCGCATGCGCGCACTCGCTGCGCAGATCGGCGAACACCCGGTCGTGGCAGACGTGCGCCAGGCCGGCATGATCGTGGCCTTCGAGCTGACCCAGGGCGGTAACAAGCGCACGCCGTTTGCCTCTGCCGCACGCGTCGGCCTGAAGGCGTATCGCGCGGCGCTCGAAAAAGGCGTGGTGCTGCGCCCGCTTGGCGACGTGCTGTACTGGATGCCACCGTATTGCGTGGACGAGTCGCAGCTTGCGTTGTTGGCCGACACCACCCGCCATGCCATCACGGAGGCGGTCGCATGCGCCTGACCCGTTCGCATGTCGCGCTGCCACTGCACTGCGACCAGGAAGTGACATTGCCGGAAGAGTCGGCCAATCACCTGCTGCGGGTACTGCGGCTGCGCGAGGGCGATGCCTGCATCCTGTTCAACGGCGACGGCAGCGATTACCACGCACGCATCACCGTGGCGGGCAAGCGCGATGCACGTGCGCGGGTGGAACGTGCCGAGCCGCTCTCCAACGAATCGCCGCTGCGTATCACCTTGATGCAAGGCATCGCGCGCGGCGAGAAGATGGATCTGATCCTGCAGAAGGCCACCGAATTGGGCGTTGCGGCGATCGTGCCGGTGATCGCCGAGCGCACCGAGGTCAAGCTCGATGCGGCGCGCACCGAAAAACGCGTGGCGCACTGGCGCAGCGTGGTGGTGTCGGCCTGCGAGCAATCCGGGCGCGCACGTCTTCCCAGCGTGGCCGCGCCGCAGGGTCTGCAGGACGCGGCGCAGGCCAGCGACGCGCATGCGCTACGGCTGACGCTGGACCCGCAGGGCGAGCATCGCCTGGGCACGTTGGCATCAAGCATCCAGCAACACATCGTCGTGGCGATCGGGCCGGAAGGCGGCTGGTCGCCACGCGATCGCGCACTGCTTGCCGAGGCGGGTTTCAGCGGCCTGCAGCTGGGGCCGCGCATTCTGCGCACCGAAACGGCGGGGCTGGCGGCGATTGCGGCGCTGCAGTCGCGGTTCGGGGACCTATAGCGCCATGACATCGTAGGGGCGCACCCGGGCGCGACCAGGCGTTTATCGGTAACGCCTCGTCCCGCCCGGGTGCGCTCCTACCGGAATGCGGGAATTTGCTCGGCATTGCGCCGTCCGTTGCATGTGGACGGCTCCGTCGCGTGTCCCGGCCTGATACCCGCGCTGGCCCGTAGGAGCGCACCTGGGCGCGACAGGGCCTTATCGGCAACGCCGCGTCGCGCCCGGGTGCGCTCCTACGGAATGCGGAGTTGATCGATCTGGTGCAGCCGGCCTGCTGCACCTGCCATGTGGAGCTCTCAGCGACCGCGCTGCAGGAACCAACTGGCAGCACCGATGACGCCAAGCTGGCCGTGCTCGACGATGCTCACCGGCACCTGCTCCAGCGCGGGACGCAAGGCGCCCTTGTCGAGCAGGCGCGCGACGAAGTCGCTATCGGCGATAAAGGTGGCGATTTGCGGCAGGAAACCGCCAGCCAGATAAACGCCACTGCGCACGCCATACAGCAGCATCAGGTCGCCGACCACGCTGCCCATAAATCCGCAAAACGCCTGCAGGGCATCGTGCGCCAATCCATCGTTGCCGGCCATTGCGGCAGCGGTGATATCGGCCGGGCTGGCGTGCACCACGGTCTCGCCACGCAAGGCCGCCAGCGCGGTGTACAGATTCAACAGGCCCGGACCTGACAACAGCGTTTCGGTCCCCACGTGGGTGCGCGTGCGCCGCAGTTCCTGCAGCAACGCCATTTCCAGATCGCTTGCCGGCGCCAGTGCAGCGTGGCCGGCTTCGGTGGGCAGCACCACCGGGTGACCACCGTTGGGGATCCACAGCGCCGCGCCCAGGCCCGTGCCCGGACCAAGCACCAACGCCGGGCCTGCGGCACCCTGCACCGGGCCAGACAACTGCATGACCTGGTTGCCGCTCATGTAATTGGCCGCATAGGCGACCGCTTCGAAATCGTTGACCAGATGCAGGGCCTGCATGCCGAGCTGGCGGCGAATCTGCTCCGGCGCCAGCACCCAGGGCAGATTGGTGGTGATCACGCTACCGTCTTCCAGCGCGTAGCCGGCGCTGGCGATCACGCCCCGGCGTACTGGTGCACAACCCAGTTCCGCGAAGAACGCGGCCATGATGTCGGCGAGGCCCGGATAGTCGGCGCAGCGGTACTTGCGGTAGTCCAGCACCGTGATCGGCTTGCCCGCGTCATTGCTCTCGCATACCAGCGCCAGGCGCACGTGCGTCCCGCCCACATCGGCGGCCACGAAGGTTTCGGGGCGCGGAAAGGCCACCGCTTCCATTGGACTGCTTGCGCTCACGCATTCTCCTGATCAGTGCCGGCGGCTGGCTCGTCGTCCGTTTATCCGACGAACGGCAAACGGGTAGACAACGTTGTCAGCAATCGTCTTGTAACGCAACCGTCGCAACCGCGACATGGCCCGATTGTAACGGCGCGCATCATTCGCCAAAAATCCGCAGGCGCGCCGGCGATTCCAGCACAACTTCAGGGCGAAGCGGTGGCGTTGTGGTCTTTACGATAGTACGCGCCGATGGTAGCAGTCGCGCTCGCGAAGCGCATTGCGCAAAATGCTGCGGCGCAGCGTCTGCCTTTGCCCGGAAATGCTGCATTGCAGCGCAGTCGCGGCCACATCAGAGATCTGTGACGACGTGTTGACAACGCTGTCAGGGCTACGCGAGACTCGATTCAAATCGGGGTTCTGGCAGGAGGGGCCATGGACTGTTCGGTACTGAAGAACGGGCATTCCCTCGCCTGGCATTCCAGATTCGCGAGTCGTGCGTCGCCAGACGTTCCCGCTCGCTGATGTGCGTTTAGCTCCACCGCTTCACCACACGGGGGACACCTCCTTCACCACGCGAATCGCCTGCACTGTGCTTCGAAAGAAGCCTGCCAGCGCAATCACCGCGATCGGTCAGGGCGTGTTGTTTTGCCGGCCACGCCGAGCGCGTTGCGTCCTATCGCAGGGCAGCGCGCTCACAGCACTAACCAATGAGGTTTAGCCATGCACAGCCGCACCACGACGTTAGCACTCTGTATCACCGCCGCTCTGTACTGCTCCGGCTCTGCAATGGCTGCCGGACAAGAACAACAAGCTCCGGCCAGCACGCCGTCGGCCACCACCGAGCTGGATACCATCACCGTCACCGGCTACCGCGCGTCGCTGGAGAAGAGCCAGGCGGTCAAGCGCTCGGCCAACTCCATCGTCGATGCGATCAGCGCCGAAGACATCGGCAAGTTCCCGGACGTCAATGCGGCCGAATCGCTGTCGCATCTTCCGGGTATCAGCGTCGACCGCCAGTTCGGCGAAGGCGAAAAAGTCAGCATCAACGGCACCGACCCGGCGTTGAACCGCGTGCTGCTCAATGGCCAGACCATCGCTTCGGGCGACTGGGGCGGCAACCCGACCGACACCAGCGGCCGTACCTTCAACTACACGCTGCTGTCGCCGGAAATCATCGGCCTGATGGAGGTCTACAAGACCCCCGAAGCGCGCATCGACGAAGGCTCGATCGGCGGCACCGTGATCGTGCACACCCGCAAGCCGCTGGATCTGCCCAAGAACACCATCCGCGGCTCGGTCGGCTACAACTACAACGACCGCTCCGAAGAAGGCAATCCGCGTGGCTCGGCGCTGTGGAGCTGGAAGAACGACGACGAAACCTTCGGCGCGTTGATTTCGGCCACGCACGACAAGCAGGACCTGGCGCGCGCCGGTATCGAATACTTCGGCTACACCACCGGTGCCAACATTCCGCCGACCGCCACCATCACCGGCGACGGCAGCGATGTGGCCACCGCGCGCGTGCCGGCCGGTATCAATAGCGCCTTCTTCCAGCAGACACGCGAGCGCAACGGTCTTCAGGGTGCGCTGCAGTGGAAGCCCGACGACCAGAACGAATTCAATCTGACCGGCATCTACATCAAGGGCAAGTACAACAACTTCAGCGAATCGCGTTACGTCTGCCCGGCCTGTAACAACGACATCCAGAAGATCACCAGCGCCAACGTCGAGAACGGCGTGGTCTCCTCGGCCACGGTATCGGACAACACCCGCGGTGGCGTCAACGATCAGCCATACGCGCAGCTGGATGCGAACTATCGCGAGAGCACCGTCACCACCAAGAGCCTGAATCTGCGTCACGACTGGTCGGGTGAGAAGTGGGTGTTCACCACCCAGGTTGGCGACACCCAGGCAACCGGCGGCAAGAACCCCGAATACCTGATGAAGTTCCTGATGACCGATGGCGGCTATAACTACGCCTTCGATGGTTCGCACACCGCGGTGAATTACGCCAACGGCGGTGCATCGAACTGGACGCTGCCCGGCTCGCCGGCAGGCCTTGCTCCGGGTTCGCAGGATGCCAGCGCCATGCAGGCGGGCGGCATCTTCTATCAGAAGAGCAAGGATGAAGAGAAGTATTTCCAGTGGGACGCAGCACGCGACCTGGCGGTTGGCCCGTTCACCAAACTGCTGTTCGGCTACAAGTACATCAACCATAACAATGGTGTGGACGCACGCGGCAACCGCATCAACACCACCGACCCGATCTCGCTGACCCAGTTCAACCCGGGCACCACCCCGAGCGGTCTGTACGACGGTTTGGGTGCAAGTGGCGATCTGACCACCTGGCCGACCGCGAACCTGAGCTCGATCCGCAACTATCTGCTGTCGCAGCCGCAAGGCCCGTATCGTCCCGACTACGGCTCCTCGTTCGAGGTGAAGGAGATCACGCACAACGTCTATACCCAGTTGAACTACGAGACCGGCAAGTGGCGCGGTAACGTGGGCGTGCGTCTGGTCGACACCAGCGACAAGTCGCTGTACTGGCAGACTGCCGATGGCGGCACGAACTACTCGCGCGTGGCCGAAAACAACGACTACCGCAAGGCGCTGCCGAGCTTAAACATCGCCTATGACGTCACCGACGATGCCGTGCTGCGCTTCTCGGCTGCCAAGGTCATCGCACGCCCACGCTATGGCGATCTGGCCGGTACCTTCAGCATCAACAGCGCCAACGGCAATCTCACCGCCGGCGGCGGCAACCCGGATCTGAAGCCGTACGAATCCACCAACTACGATCTGGCTGCCGAATGGTATTTCGCGCCGTCCAGCATGTTGTCCGGTGAAGTGTTCTATCGCGACATCAGCTCCTACATCGTCAATACCACCAGCCAGCAGCAGTTGACCGATCCGATCAGCGGCAACTCTGGTATTTACACGGTTACCTCGCCGATCAACGTCTCCGACGCCAAGGTCAAGGGCGCATCGATCAACTACCAGCAGACCTTCGGCCTCGGCTTCGGTTTCCAGGCGAACTACACGTTTGCCAAATCCGATGCGAGCACCGGCCTGAACCTGCCCTACCTGTCGCGCGATACCTACAACGTGATCCCGTATTGGGAACACGGCGACTGGACGGTGCGTGTCAACTACAGCTACCGCTCGAAGTACTTCACCCAGATCGGACGCCTGGGCTCGGAAGACTTCGCAGACAGCTACAAGCAGCTGGATTTGACCGCCTCGTATCAGATCACCGACTACATGGGTCTCACCTTCGGCGCCACCAATCTGCTGGATTCCACCTACCGCTTGTACAGCGGAACCAGGGACACCCCGACGGCGTTCTACAAGAACGGCCGCGGCTACCAGGCCCAGCTGAACTTCAAGTTCTGACGTAGTCCCGGCGCGCCACCGCCCCTCCACGGTGGCGCGCTTTTTTTTGGACCTGTCGCTGTCCGCAGCGGCAGGTCGATGTCGCACCAAGGAGTGGTACTGGCCGCGCCCCTTCGCAGCCGAGGGGGCGTGGCCAGGCCCGCTTTCGCCATCCACGCGCGGCCGCAGCATGACCGACGCGTTTCGCTTACAGGAGTGCAGTTCCCATGACGACCGATAGCCGCCAGTTCGCGGCTCCATCCCGCCGCCACGCCGGAGCTGCACCCAGGAGCCGAATGCTCGCGTTCGCTCTCTTGCTCGCGCTGCCCGCGCTGCACGTCAATGCGGCGCAATCGCCGACCGCCGCCACCGCCGCCACGCTCAGCCCCGACGCGATCGACCAGCAGTGGCTCGATGCCACCGCCGCTTATGCGCCCGAGCGCGAGCGCCTGGTGCGCGAAGCAGAAGCCGGCGCGCGCAAGGGTCCGTTCCGTCCCGATTGGGCGGCACTGAAGGCCTATCAATCGCCGGCGTGGTACGACAACGCCAAGTTCGGCATCTTCATCCACTGGGGTGTGTTCTCGGTGCCGGCGTTCGGCAGCGAGTGGTATTCGCGCAACATGTATCTGCAAGGCTCCAAGGAATTCGCCCATCATGTGGCGACCTACGGGCCGCAGGCGCGTTCCGGCTACAAGGATCTGATTCCCAAGTTCACCGCCCCCAAGTTCGACCCGACTGGCTGGGCCAAGCTGTTCCGGCAATCCGGCGCGCGCTATGTGGTGCCGGTGGCCGAACACCACGACGGTTTTGCGCTGTACGATTCCAAGTTGTCCGACTGGACCGCGATGAAGATGGCGCCCAAGCGCGACCTGCTGGGCGAACTGTCCAGGGCCATCCGCGCACAGGGGCTGCATTTCGGGCTGTCATCGCACCGCGCCGAACACAACTGGTTCTTCGATGGCGGGCGAAAGTTCGATTCGGACGTCAACGACCCGCGTTACGCGGCGCTGTATGGTCCGGCGCAGGTGCGCCTGCCGGGCAAGGACGATGCCGATGTGGCCAACGACTGGACGCCGGTCTCGCAGGCCTGGCTGGACGATTGGCTGGCGCGCACCACCGAGTTGATCGATACCTATCAACCGGACCTGATCTATTTCGATTGGTGGATTGCCCACCCCACCTTCCGCCGCAGCCTGCCGACGATGCTGGCGTATTACTACAATAAGGGCGCGGCGCGTACCGAAGCCGACCGCGGCGTGGTGGTGAACTACAAGCTCGGCGCCTTCCCCGAAGGCGCAGGCACGCTGGATATCGAGCGCGGCCAGCTCACCGGCATCCACCCCACGCATTGGCAGACCGACACCTCGGTGAGCAACGCCTCGTGGGGCTACATCGAAAACGACACCTACAAGTCGCCCACCTTCATCATCCACATGCTGGCCGACGTGGTGGCCAAGAACGGCAACCTGATGCTCAACATCGGGCCGCGCGCCGATGGTTCGATCCCGGACACCGAGCGCGGCATCCTGCTGGCGATCGGCAAGTGGCTCAAGACCAACGGCGGCGCGATCTACGACAGCAAGCCGTGGCGCGTGTATGGCGAAGGCCCCACGGAAGTGGTGGGCGGCACCTTCCAGGACATCAAGACCAAGCCGTACACGGCCGAGGATTTCCGCTTCACCACGCGCGATGGCGCGCTGTATGCGATCGAGCTCGGCTGGCCCAGCAATGGCGAAGCGGTGATCGGCTCGCTCAAGGCCGCCGACGGCGTACGCGCCGTGACCTTGCTGGCAAACGGCAAGAAGATCCCGTTCGAACAACGCGCCGACGGCCTGCATCTGCGCCTGCCGGTCAAGCCGGTTGGCGAGAGTGCCTACGTCTTCCGCATCGACCTTTCCTCCCCCACTCCCTGACGGATGTTGTCTTTCATGAGTAAGCGATTGACCTGGATGTTGCTCGCGCTGGCACTGACCTGCGCTCCGGCCTTGGCCAAAAACCCCACGGCGTTGTTCTATCTGATGAACACGCAGAAATCGACCAACTCCTTCATCGCCAACGTCGACAAGATCGATGTGGTGGTGCCTACCTGGTATGGCGTGGACCAGAACGGCCTGGTCAACGGCACCCCCAACATGTATCTGTACGACATCGCCAAGCAGCACAAGCTGCGGGTCATGCCGATCCTGTCGATGACCACCGGTCGCGAAGGCTTCCACAAGCTGATGCACGACGAAGCCGCCAAGAAGCGCATGATCGAGTCGCTGCTCATCCACGGCAAGCAGCGCAAGTACTACGGCTTCCAGTTCGATTTCGAAAACATCGCCTGGACCGACCGCGACGCCTACACGCTGATGGTCAAGCAGACCGCAGACGCGCTGCACAAGGCCGGTTTCAAGATGTCGGTCGCCGTGGTGCCGAACGCACCGGGTTATGCCGAAGGCGGTCAGTTCTCCAAGTGGATGTGGGAATACTGGCGCGGTGCGTACGACCTCAAGGCGCTGGGCCGGGCGGTGGATCTGGTCAGCCTGATGACCTACGACCAGCACACGCGCTGGACCACGCCGGGCCCGGTCGATGGCATGGTGTGGATGAAGAAGCACCTGGATTACGCCATCACCCAGGTGCCGAAGGACAAGCTGTCGCTGGGCATCGCCACCTACGGTTACCGCTGGTACACCGGCAACCCGGTGAAGGAAGACGGCACCGAGGCATCGAATATTTCCGCAACGTATATCGATGCAGACGAGTCGTTCCCGCTGGCGCAGGAACAGAACGCCACCGTGCAGTGGGATCCGGTCGAGCAGGAGTCGTGGTTCTACTTCTATCGCGACGACATGCGCGAGTGGGTGTTCCGCCCTGATGCACGCAGCTTCAAGGCACGTTACGAGCTGACCAAACAATACGGCCTGGAAGGATTCAGCTGCTGGGTGCTGGGCGCCGAAGATCCGAAGGTGTGGGACGAGCTACCGACTGCGCAGCGCTGAGCGCAGCTGACGCAACGACGGCACCGTGAGCGGGCGGGCGCGGTTGGTACAAGGAGTCGGACTGCCGGGCTGCATTCCGATTCCAGCGTTGCCCCCGCCGGTTTTGCAGCGACCGGCGCCACTGACGTGATCGCATGACCACGCAGTGCCCGCGCTGCGCAGCGGAACGAAGCGTGCGCCAGTCACTGCGTCTTCCGACACGGCTTTGCTACTGTGCGTGGCTGCCGTGTACCGCCGCCATATCGGGATCTGATTGCATGATGTCGAACTCCGCACCCACCGCACGCCTGACAGCCGTCGCACCGTTATCCTCGCGCCTGCTTGCGCTTGCATTCGTAGCAGCGTCGCTGGCCGGTTGCGGTCAACGAGCGCCAGGCACCTCGCCGGCCGCCGCAACCGCGGGCGCACCTGCTGCTGCAGCCGCAAACACTGCGGGTACGCCGTTGCCGCTGATTCCTGCAGCAGTGGAGGTCAAACGCGGTAGCGGCAGCTTCACGGTGGGCACCGGCACGGTGATCTCGATCGCGCCCGGCGATGCCGATGCACGCCGCAGTGCCGAACATCTGGCCGATCTGCTGCAACGCACACGCGGGCTGCGGTTGGAAGTGCGCGCCGAAACCAGCGCCTCGCCGGACAGCATCCGCCTGGAGCGCAGCGTGCAGGCCCCGGTAGCGCACAAGGAAGGGTACAGCCTGGAGGCCGATGCCAAGGGCGTGCGTATCACCGCGCGCGATGGTGCCGGCTTGTTGTATGGCGCAATCAGCGCCTGGCAATTGATGACACCGGATGCGCGCAAGGGCGAGGTCCAGGTCCCGGCGGTGGCGATACGCGACTGGCCGCGTTTCAGCTGGCGCGGCCAGCACCTGGATGTGGCCCGGCATTTCCATGATGTGGACACGGTCAAGCATGTGCTCGATACGATGGCCCTGCACAAGCTCAACGTGCTGCATTGGCATCTCACCGATGATCAGGGCTGGCGTATCGAGATCAAGCGCTATCCCAAGCTCACCGAGGTGGGCGCATGGCGCATGCCGCCCGGCGCCGGCCAGCACGGCACGCCGCAGCGGTATGGCGGCTTCTACACCCAGGAACAGATCAGCGAGATCGTCGCCTATGCAGCGCGCCTGCATATCACCGTGCTGCCCGAACTGGACATGCCCGGCCATGCACAGGCAGCCGTTGCTGCCTACCCCGAAGAAGTGGGCGTACCCGGCGCACGCACGCAGGTGGGCGTGGACTGGGGCGTCAACCCGTATCTGTTCAACACCAGCGAACGCAGCCTGACCTTCATCACCAATGTACTGGACGAGGTGCTGACGTTGTTCCCGTCGACCTACATCCACATCGGTGGCGATGAGGCGGTGAAGGATCAGTGGGAAGCCTCGCCGGCGGTGCGCGCGCAGATGCGCAAGCTCGGGGTCAAGGACGCGCACGCGATGCAGGGCTGGTTCAACGAACAACTGGCGGCCTACCTTACCCAGCACGGCCGGCGCATGATCGGCTGGGATGAAATTCTCGAAGGCGGCGTGCCGGCGAGTGCGTCGGTGATGTCGTGGCGCGGCATCGAAGGCGCAGTGACCGCAGCACAGCAAGGCCACGATGTGGTACTCGCGCCGGGCGACTGGCTGTATCTGGACAACCTGCAGACCACCCGCAGCGACGAACCGAATGGTCGCCTGACCGTGTTGCCGCTGTCCAAGGTCTACGCATTCGACCCGGTGCCGGCCAAGCTCAGCGCCGAACAGGCCAGGCATGTACTGGGCGCACAAGGCGCGTTGTGGTCCGAATACATCCCCTCGCGCTGGCATGTGGATCACGCGCTGTTTCCGCGCCTGGCTGCGGTGGCGGAAGTGACCTGGTCGCCGCCGGCAGCGCGTAACTGGAACAGCTTCCTGGCGCGCATGCCGGCGCAGCTGCAGCGCTACAAGGCACTGGGCATCGACTACAGCGATGGCGCATTCGCTGCCGATATCGCCCTGGAAAACGGACCCAATCCGGTGCTCGCCGGCGGGCCGGCCAAGGTGACGCTGAGCACGCAAGCCGGCGCGGGCACGCTTCACTACACTACCGACGGCGGCGACCCGACGCCGGCATCGCCGCGCTACAACGCGCCGTTTACGATTCGATTGCCGACTACGGTCAAGGCGACTGCGTTCGATGCCAACGGAACGCCGCTGGCGGCCACGCGTCGCCGCACCTTCGATCGCGCGAGTTTGTTGCGGGTGGATACGCAGGGATTGCAGCACTGCGTTGAAACCGGCGCGCTCGGCTTGCGCCTGCCGCTGTTGCCGGAGATGACCGGCGCCGACACGCCGGTGTACAACGTCGACCTGTTCCGAGCCTGCCGCCTTTATCCGCAGGCACGGCTGGACGGTATCGGTGCGATCCGCATCGAAGCCGCACGCTTGCCCAACAACTTCGGACTGGCGCACGAGCAATCCAAGGTCGTGCAGTACCCGGCCAAGACCCGCGGCGGTGAGCTGGAAGTGCGTCAGGGCTGCGACGGCGAGTTGATCGCCAGCGTGCAGCTGCCGCGCAGCGACACCCTGGGCGAGCAATTCACCCTGGAAACCGCACTGCCTGCACGCACCGGCGTCCACGATCTGTGCCTGCGCTTCACCGCGCCGATTCGCGGCCCTCTGTACGCCATCGGCGCCGTTCAATTGATTGAAACCACTGCGCAGGCGCCCCCCGCCGCCACGCGCTGAGCCACCTTAGGAGAGTCACGCATGCCACTGTCCCGTCATCGTTTTGTTCCCGCCCCCGCCCGTCTCGGGCTTGCCCTGGCCTTGGCCATCTCGCAGGCCTGGGCAGCGCCGCCCACGGCGGTGACGCTGGATGGCGGCTGGCAGGTGCGACTGGTGCCGGGTCAGGAGCAGGGCAAGACGTATCCGAAAGCCGCGGCGTGGCTGCCGGCGCAGGTGCCCGGTGCGGTGCAGACCGACCTGATCGCCGCCAAGATCGTGCCCGACCCGTTCTATCGCGACAACGAAGGCAAGATCCAGTGGGCCGGCCTGAGCGACTGGCAGTACCAGACCCGCTTCAACGTGGATGCGGCCACGCTCAAGCGCGAACATGTCGAGTTGGTGTTCGACGGCCTGGACACGTTTGCCGAGGTCACCCTCAATGGCAAGCAGCTGCTCAGCGCCGACAACATGTTCCGGCAATGGCGCGTGGACGCGAAGTCCCTGCTCAAGCGCGGCGACAACGTGCTGGAGGTCAAGCTGTATTCGCCGATCAAGAAGATCCAGCCGTGGCTGGCCAAGCAGCCGTATGCGCTGCCGGGTGCCTACGATTCGGCGTTCGGGGACGAGCCGGAGGCACGGCACAGCTCGACCTATGTGCGCAAGGCGCCGTACAACTTTGGCTGGGACTGGGGTCCGCGCATGGTCAACGCCGGCATCTGGAAGGATGTGCGCGTGGAAGCGTGGGATGCCGTGCGGGTGGACGGGCTGCATATCGCCCAGCAACGGGTGGATGCGCACAGTGCGCAATTGCAGGCTCAACTGGAACTGCAGGCCGGCCGCAGCGGCCCGGTGCAGGTGACGCTGGATGTACGGGGTCCGGATGGGCAAAACGTCGGCCAGTTCACCCAGGACGCGGTGGTCGACCCGGGCCAGAACCGCATCGACCTGGCGGTGCGCATCGCCAAGCCCAAGCGCTGGTTTCCGGCCGGTTATGGCGCGCAGGACCGCTACACCTTCGTCGCGAGCGTGCGCGATGCCGATGGCGACAGCCAGCAGATCAAGCGCGTCACCGGCCTGCGTTCGGTGGAGCTGCGCCGCGAAAAAGACCAGTTCGGCAAGAGCATGGAGATCGTGATCAACGGCATCCCGATCTTCGCCAAGGGGGCAAACCTGATTCCCCTGGATGCTTTCCCCGCACGTGTCACGCACGAGCGCATGCGCAGCACCTTGCAGGACGCGCGCGATGCCAACATGAACATGCTGCGCATGTGGGGCGGCGGGCATTACCAGGACGACTATTTCTACGACGTGGCCGACGAGCTCGGCATCATGATCTGGCAGGACTTCATGTTCGGCGGCGCGGTACCGCCATACGACGTGGAGTTCCGCGAGAACACCCGGCAGGAGGCGATCGAGCAGGTCAAGCGGCTGCGCGATCACCCCAGTATCGTGTTGTGGTGCGGCAACAACGAAGTGCAGACCGGCTGGGAAAACTGGGGCGACCGGGTCAAGTTCAAGCAGTCGGTGGACCCGGAAGAACGCGCCCGCATCGAACGCGGCATGACCACCTTGTTCGGCACCGTGTTCCGCGAAGTGGTGGCCACTTACGACAGCGATGTGCCGTACTGGGCCACCTCGCCGGGCACCGATTTCGATGGCGCGGCCGACCAGACCAACGATGGCGACATGCATTACTGGAAGGTGTGGGGCGGCCCTGCCCTGCCGGTCACCGAATACCTCAACGTCACCCCGCGCTTCATGTCCGAATACGGCCTGCAGTCGTTCCCCGATATGCGCACCGTGCGTGCATTTGCCGAGCCCGGCGACATGGATCCGGAATCGCCGGTGATGCGCGTGCATCAGAAGTTCGACAAGGGCAACGGCAACAAGCGGCTGATGCTGTACATCCGCCGCGAATTCGGCGAGCCCAAGGATTTCGAAAGCTTCGTCTACCTGAGCCAGCTGATGCAGGCCGAAGGCATTCACATCGCGGCCTCGCATCTGCGCGCCTCGCGCCCGCAGTCGATGGGTTCGCTGTACTGGCAGCTCAACGATGTGTGGCCGGGTGCGTCGTGGTCCAGCGTGGATTACGACGGCCGCTGGAAGGCGCTGCATTACCATGCACGCCGCTTCTACGCGCCGGAAATGATCGCCGCGCTGCGTAACGACAAGGGCCAGACCGATGTGTCGCTGGTGTCCGACCGCACCACCCCGCTGGCGGCACGCTGGCGCATGCGGGTGATGGGTATGGATGGCAAGGTGTTGAGCAAGCGCGAGGAAAAAGCCAGCGTCAAAGCGCTGAGCAGCCTGCAGGTCGGCAACTTCAGCGACAAGCAATTGCTGGGCAGCGCCGATCCCAAGCGCACCTACGCGGTGTTCGAGCTGTTCGACGGCGACACGTTGCTGTCGCGTGAGGTGGTGTTCTTCGCGCCGGCCAAGCAGCTCGCCTTGCCGGCCGCGAAGATCGACGGCCAGTGGCGCGCCGATGGCGGTGGCTACGCACTCACCCTGACCAGCAACACGCTGGCGCGCGAGGTGTGGCTGTCGTTCGGCGATGTGGATGCCACGCTCTCGGACAACGCCTTCGACCTGCTGCCGGGCGAGCCACTGACCGTGCATGTCTCCAGCACGCTTCCGCTCGCGCAGGTGCAGGCGGCGCTGCAGGTGCGCGATCTGGGCTCGACCCTGGCTGGCGCACCGGCCGAGCCGCAGGAGGAAGCGGCTGCGAAATAAGAAGCAGAGCGGCCCTCATCCGCCCTTCGGGCACCTTCTCCCGCAACGCGGGAGAAGGATTGGATTTCTTGCAATGAGCGACTGATTTCTTGCAATGAAGGACTGGATTTCTTGCAACGAGAGACTGGATGTCTCGCAATGAAGGACTCGATTCCTTGCGATGAGGGACTGAATTTCTTGCGATGCACGTCTTCCTTCGTTCATGAGTGCCCTTCTCCCGCTGGCGGGAGAAGGTGCCCCGCAGGGGCGGATGAGGGCCCACCGCAAGACCAGCACCAGCCGTCACCCACGGCACGCATGCCACCGCCGCGCCCCACCCTTCACCTCACCGCAGCCACTGCGGCACCACCAGAACAATGCCCAGCGGCCTTGGCCGCTGCCCAGGAGTGAATCCATGTCGTCCGTGTTTGTATCGCGCCTTGCCATGGCAGTGGGCCTTGGCCTGACGCTGCCCTGCCTCGCCCTTGCCGCCCCCGCCGAACCGGCCGGATCGCCCGAACAGCGCGCCGCCGCGCTGGTCGCGCAAATGAGCCGCGAAGAAAAAGTGGCTCAGGCCATGAACGATGCCCCGGCGATTCCGCGCCTGGGCATCCCCGCCTACGAGTGGTGGAGCGAAGGCCTGCACGGCATCGCGCGCAACGGCTACGCCACGGTGTTTCCGCAGTCGATTGGCCTGGCGGCGAGCTGGAATACCAGCCTGATGCAGCAAGTGGGCACGGTGGTGTCCACCGAAGCGCGCGCCAAGTTCAACCAGGCCGGCGGTCCGGGCAAGGACCATCAGCGCTACGCCGGTCTGACCATCTGGTCGCCCAACATCAACATCTTCCGCGACCCGCGCTGGGGCCGTGGCATGGAAACCTACGGCGAGGATCCGTTTCTCACCGGGCAGATGGCGGTGGGCTTCATCCGCGGCCTGCAGGGCGAGGATCTCGACCATCCACGCACGATCGCCACGCCCAAGCACATCGCAGTGCACAGCGGGCCCGAGCCGGGACGGCATGGTTTCGATGTGGATGTGTCGCCGCACGATGTGGAAGCGACCTATACGCCGGCGTTCCGCTACGCCTTGGTCGAAGGCCAGGCCGGCTCGGTGATGTGCGCGTACAACTCGCTGCACGGCACACCGGCATGCGCCGCCGATTGGCTGCTCAACGGGCGCGTGCGTGGCGACTGGGGCTTCAAGGGCTTTGTGGTGTCCGACTGCGATGCGGTGGATGACATGACCCAGTTCCATTACTTCCGCCCCGACAACGCCGGCTCGTCCGCCGCCGCGCTGAAGGCCGGGCACGATCTCAATTGCGGGCATGCCTATCGCGACCTCGGCACGGCGATCGAACGCGGCGACGTGGACGAAGCCTTGCTCGACCAATCGCTGGTGCGCCTGTTTGCCGCGCGCTATCGCCTGGGCGAGCTGGAGGCCCCGCGCAAGGATCCGTACGCACGGCTCGGTGCGAAGGACGTGGACAACGCGGCGCATCGTGCGTTGGCCTTGCAGGCGGCTGCCGAGTCGATCGTGCTGCTGAAGAACGATGCCAACACGTTGCCGCTGAAAGCCGGCACGCGGCTGGCGGTGATCGGCCCGAATGCGGACGCACTGGCGGCATTGGAGGCCAATTACCAAGGCACCTCGTCCGCGCCCGTGACGCCATTGCTGGGCCTGCGTCAGCGCTTCGGTGCACAGCAGGTGAGCTACGCGCAAGGCGCACCGTTGGCCGCCGGCGTGCCGGGCATGATCCCCGAGACGGCATTGCGCAGCGACGGCAAGCCGGGATTGCGTGGCGAGTATTTCGACAACGTCGACATGAGCGGTGCTGCGCGCGTGGTGCGGCAGGACCGCGCGGTGAGCTTCAACTGGGATCAGGTCGGCCCGGCAAAGGGCGTACCGGCCGACCGTTACGCAGTGCGCTGGAGCGGCGAACTGCTGCCGCCCAGCGCTGGCGATTACACCCTGGCGGTGCGCGTGGCGCGTTGCTTCGATTGCAGCGGGCACGACCCGGTACGCCTGTATATCGACGACAAGCTGGTGGTTGCCGGCAACGCCGAAGACAAGCACGTGCCGGCCGGCATGCACAACGCCGACGGCCGCAGCGTGGAAACCGTGCTGCATTTCGACGACACCCGCCCGCGCAAGATCCGCCTGGAAATGGAGCATCGTGGCCAGGACCAGGGCGTGCGCCTGGAATGGCTGGCTCCTGCCGCCGCGCAACTGGCCGAAGCCGCGCAGGCCGTGGCGCAGGCAGACGCGGTGGTCGCTTTCGTTGGCCTGTCGCCGGATGTGGAAGGCGAAGAGTTGCGGATCGATGTCCCCGGCTTCGACGGCGGCGATCGCAACGACATCGCCCTGCCCGCCCCGCAGCAAGCGCTGCTCGAACGGGCAAAGGCGTCGGGCAAACCGCTGGTGGTGGTGCTGATGAGCGGCAGCGCAGTGGCCTTGAACTGGGCCAAGACGCATGCCGATGCGATCGTGGCCGCGTGGTACCCGGGCCAGTCCGGCGGCACCGCGATCGCGCGCATGCTGGCCGGCGACGACAATCCCGGCGGTCGCCTGCCGGTGACGTTCTATCGCTCCACCAAGGACCTGCCGGCCTACGTCAGTTACGACATGAAGGGCCGCACCTACCGCTACTTCAAGGGCGAGCCGCTGTTTCCGTTCGGCTATGGCCTGAGCTACACCCGCTTTGCCTACGATGCGCCGCAGCTGTCCACGACCACGCTGCAAGCCGGCAATCCGCTGCAGGTGACCACCACCGTGCGCAACACCGGTGCACGTGCCGGCGACGAAGTGGCGCAGGTGTATCTGCAATATCCGGACCGCCCGCAGTCGCCGTTGCGCAGCCTGGTCGGTTTTCAGCGCGTGCATCTTGCAGCGGGCGAGCAACGCACGCTGACCTTCCATCTGGATGCACGCGCCTTGAGCGACGTGGATCGCAGCGGGCAGCGCGCAGTGGAAGCCGGCGACTACACGTTGTTCGTCGGCGGCGGGCAGCCGGGCACCGGCGCCGCTGGCAATGCTGCGTCGTTTTCGATCCAGGGACGCTCGCCGTTGCCCAAGTAATGCCTGTGATCACATGACGCACAACAGGCGCCGGCTGTTTCAGCCGGCGCCTGTTGCGTTGACGCACGGCAATGCTGCGCCGCATCGGAAATCATCGCCATCCGCGTGCCGCGACGCTGTATTCGTCTTCATTGCGCAGCCGGCACGACGATCTGAGCACACACTTCACACCCGCTTGACAGTCGCAACAGCGCGGTCTATCACTCACCTCAGTCGGCAACACTCGTCATTGCGATGACCGTGGGCTGATCGACAGCAACAGCGTTTCCACGCAGCACGCGCACCGGGAGATGGTTGTATGCAGCATCGTCGTATCGACCAGCGCCTCCGTGTTGCCACCCTCGCGTTGCCTCGCCCTGCCCACATGCGCGCGCTCGTTGCACCGGTGCAGCCGGCATGACCAAGCACTACAAATTGAGCGCCATGCGATCGCGCTCCAAGTGCATCGCCGGCTATTCCCCGCCGCGCCACTGACGCCTGCAACAGCTGTCCCAGCTGGCAGACGCTTCGACGTGCATCCCCTGCGGTAATACGCACACGCTTTGACGGCGTGCTGCGCGATGCCGTGTGTGTGCTTCATCGTGCGCACCGTCTGCCCGAGAGCAAAGGCATTGGAGGGCATTGCCATCGGCAACGTTGCCCAGCATCTGGCGAGGTGGCACGTGGAAAAGCGTGAGCGTTCGAATGGCAAGCAATGGGCCGTGGCAATCCTGACCGTCACCGGCATGGCATCGGCGGCGACGGCAATGGCCGGCACGGTGGAAGGCGACCTGAAGGAAGCCAGCAGCGGCAAACCGGCAGCGAATGCGAAGGTGCGTATCGCAGGTACCGCCTATAGCGCAGTCGCCGATGCGCGCGGGCATTTCGTCATCCGTGACGTGCCTGCAGGGCAGTACGCGCTGAATCTGGAGTATCCCGGCTTCAGCGCGGCCGAAACCAGCATCCAGGTCGGCGAGACCGGTACTGCGTCGGTGGCGATCGCGCTGGAAGAGGTCAAGCAAATGAAGGCGATCAGCGTGGTGAGCAACCGCTACGACGCCAGCGACCTGAAGATCAACGCGGCCAACACGGTCGATGTGCTGTCGGCCAACGACCTGCAGCGCACCGCCGTGCACAACGTGGCCGAAGCGCTGGGCCTGATTGCCGGCATCAACATCACCAGCACCGGCTCGGGCTATTTCGGCGGCATCGACGGTGCAGCACGCGGCGAAGGCATGTTTGCCTCGGTGCGCGGGCTACCTTCCGAATACAACGTCAACATGATCGACGGCGTCACCGTGGCGCAGGGCATGCCGTATAGCCGCAGCGTGCAGCTCAGCCTGCTACCGCCGACCGGACTGCAGACCATCGTCGCCAACAAGACCTCCACTGCCGACATGGACGGCGATGCGATCGGCGGCACGTTGGATTTCCGCACCCCCACCGCCTACGACTTCAAGGACACCACCAGCGGCAGCGTCACCGGCAGCGGCCGGGTGGAGAGCCGCGCGCGCGATTACGGCGGCGATGGCCTGGGTGGCGGCTTCGGTGGCGAGTTTCAGCATAAATTCGGCGATGCGCAGCAGTTTGGCGTGTATGCCAGCGCGTACTACGACTACCGCACCACCACCAACAGCGAAGTGGCCGCGGCCACCAGCGCGCTCAACGATGGCTCGTGGGAATATTTGATTACCGACGCCAACGGCGGCAACGCCGCCGGCTTGGATCCGCAACACAACCTCACCAGCACCGGCATGAATGTCGGGATTGCCGCAGGCTGGGAGCGCCGCTACGGCGGCAATGCCTCGTTTGATTGGCACGTGGACGACACCCTGTCGCTCTACGCGCGCATGACCTACGCCTATGCCAAAACCGATCAGGGCACCACCTTCGTGCAGCTGCTGCCGCAGGATGTGCGCTACGTGCCGACCGGCACGTCTGGCGTATATACGCCCAACATCGGCCGCATCGCCTCGCGTTTCTGGTACGAAACCAACCCGGAAATCGCCGATCTGGCCACCTTTCAGATCGGCGCGAAAAAGACCGTGGGCGGCTGGACCTTCATGCCCAACGTGTTCTATAGCTTCGGCGACAACGACCGCCCCGACCACGTCGAGATCGATGGACGCGAAGACAAGTTCACCCAGGACAACTACGCCTATTCCGGTAATACCCTGGTGGCCTATGGCGGCGGTGCATTTCCATACCCGCAGCTCACTCCGGCGCTGCAGGCGCAGGTCAACAACATCCCCTCGTTGTATGCCGGCAGCTATGGCGAGCTGACCAAGATCTACTCCGGCCAGAAGAAAGGCGGCGCACGCGTCGATACCCGCTACGACTTCGAAGAGGATGGCGCACTGCGCTCGGTGCAGTTTGGCGTGAAGTACAGCAAGAGCCGTCGCCGCTACACCAATCGCGACTGGTATACCGGCGGCGTGGATGGCACCACCACGCTGGGCGAGCTGGGCATCTTCACCGGCACCTATGCATCGATCTTTCCGGGTAAATACGACTGGAACACCCCGCGCGTGAGCGAAGCCGCAGTGGCCGGTGTGATTGCGCAACATCTCACCGACGACGATCTGGACACCTGCGGCAACGCGTTCTACGTCAACAACTTCAACTGCAACACCATGCGCGGCACCGAGGCGGTCGGTGCCGCCTACGCCAGCGCCACCTTCACCATGGGCAACCTGGACATCGTGCCCGGCGTGCGCTTCGAACACACCGCGATCAACAACACCTTCTGGGTGAGCCCGACGGACGCCGACGGCAACGAAATTGCCGGCTACTTCGACCATAACCACACCTCCTACAACGAGCCGCTGCCCAGTGTGTTCCTGACCTGGCGACCGGATCTGCGCACGGCGTATCGCGCCTCGCTGTGGACCAGCTACACCCGACCGGCCTTCGTGCAGCTGGGCGGCGGCAGCCAGATCGACATCTCCAACGGCGTCACCACCATCACTCAGGGCAACCCGGACCTGAAGCCGATCGAATCGACCAACCTGGACCTGTCCGGCGAATGGTCCACGCAGCACGGCGGCTTTTTTTCGCTGGCCGGCTTCTACAAGCAACTGCGCAACTACATCTACGATGCCGGCTCGGCGCAGGCCAATGGCAGCACCACCGGTAGCGGCACGGTGCTGTACCACATGCCCACCAATGGCGGCGACGGCAAGATCTACGGTGTTGAAATCAGCGCCCGGCAAAAGTTCCAGGACCTGCCCGCCCCGTTCGATGGCCTGGGCGTGAGCGCCAACGCCACCCGCCAGCACGCGCGTGCGGACCTGGGCCTGGACGGTTTCGAGAACGAGCACATGCAGTCGGCGCCGGCGGCAATGGCCAACCTGGAAGTGTTCTACGAACACAACGGGTTCTCGCTGAACCTGAGCTACCACTTCAGCAGTTCGTACCTGCTGGGCTACGACTTCCTGCACGAAGGCGCGCCGTGGAACGACCTGTGGGCACGCCCCACCCGACGTGTGGATCTGCACACCGGCTACCGCTTCGACAATGGTGTGAGCATGGATCTGTCGATCTCCAACCTGACCAAGGAATGCAGCTATTGGGCGCATGTAGGTCGCCGCAATCTGGCGATCTCCGACATCGTCGATGCCGGAAGCACGGCGCTGTTCACTGTCAAGTACGCGTTCTAGCAGTGGGTCGCGCCGCGCCGCAGACCTGGCGACGCGGCATGGCGCACCGCAATGCGATCGATATAACGCAGCAGTTCCTTTCCTGGCTGGAGAGACGATGAAACGCAGGAGCCTATGCACGTTTGGGCTGCTCGCGCCGCTCGGCCTGGCGGCCGCACCGGCGCTGCTGTCGTCGCTGCGTGCGCCAGTGCCGGATGGTCGTCCGCATGTATTCGGCTTCGACCGCGGACAGTTCGTGCTGGACCAGCAGCCGTGGCAGTTGCGCAGTGGCGAGATGCATCCGTTGCGCATCGCCCGTGCGGATTGGCTGCAGCGCATCCGCATGGCCAAGGCGATGGGCTTGAACACGATTGCGCTGTACCTGATGTGGAATGCCTACGAGCGCGAGCCGGGGCAGTTCGATTTCGCGACCGACGAGCGGGATTTCGTCGCCTTCATCAAGCTTTGCCAGCAGGAAGGCATGTGGGTGTATCTGCGACCCGGCCCTTACGTGTGCGCCGAATGGACGCTCGGCGGGCTGCCGCCCTACCTGCTGCGCGAACCGGGCATGCGGTTACGCGACGCCAATGACGCACGTTACATGGCAGCGGTGCAGCGCTATATCGCCGCGGTGGCGCCACGCCTCGCACCGCTGATGGCCGGTGCCGGCGGGCCGGTGCTGATGCTGCAGATCGAGAACGAATACAGCATGCACGGCAGCGACGTGGGCTATCTGCAGGCGCTGGCTGCGCTTTGGCGCCAGCACGGCATCGATGGCCCGTTTTCCCTGGCCGAAGGCATGAAGGACCTGCGCCGGCGCAAGGCCTACCTGCCCGGCGCGGCGCTGGGTCTGGATGGTGCGGATCTGCAGGAGCTACAGCAGGCCAGAACCATCGCAGGTGACGCACCGGTGTGGGTCGCCGAAGGCTACCCGGGCTGGTTGACGCATTGGGGCGATGCCGATGTGGCGCGCCGCGACTACGCGCCGATGCTGCAGCGCCTGATGGCGGCCGGCTATTCGTTCAATCTGTATGTGGTGCACGGCGGCAGCAACTTCGGGCTGAGCGCTGGCGCCAATGCCGAAGACGACGGTTCGCACTTCCAGCCGGTGCTCACCAGCTACGACTACAGCGCACCTATCGACGAACGCGGCCGCGCCACGCCGGCCTACACGGCACTGCGCAGCATCATCGCCCAACACAGCAGCGGCCCGTTGCCGGCGATTCCGGCGGCGCCAGCGCGCGCCCGCTTCGACGCGGTCATTGCACACCCGGTCGCATCGCTGTGGGACAACCTGGGCGATCGGCCGGTGCCTACCGACCAGCCTGCCGACAACCAGACCCTGCTCAGGCAGAACCTGGGCCTGGTGGTCTATCGGCGCCGCATTGCCGCCGGCACGCAACTGGACCTGGGCCAGGTGCACGACTACGCAGCAGTCCACCTGGATGGCCGGGAGATCGGCCATGTCTCGCGCATGCGGCATGCGCACCTCAACAGTGCCGCGCAACTCGCCCTGCCGAACGCCGCCGCGAAGGAACGCCAGCTCGACGTGCTGGTCGACAGTTTCGGCCATATCAATTTCGGCCCGGCACTGGGCGATGCCAAAGGCCTGCTCGGCCCGGTGCGACTGGATGGCAGCGAGCTGCGCGGCTGGCAGGTGCACGGCGTAGCGCTGGATAGCGACACCGCGCCCACGTTGCGCCCACTGCAATCCCCAGCCACGCGCCCCGGCCTGTTCTTCGCCGCCGATATCGCACTGCAGACGGTCGGCGACGTGTACCTGGACATGCGCCAGTGGCGCAAAGGCTATCTGTGGCTCAACGGACGCCTGTTGGGGCGTTACTGGAACATCGGCCCGCAACAGTGCCTGTTCTGCCCCGGCGCCTGGCTGCGCAAAGGCAACAATGCGGTGCTGGTGCTGGATCTGCATCAACTGCAAGCCACCGCAATCCACTGCGCCGACAGCCTGCGCGCTGCACATGACGCGGCCACCACAGCACGCAGCACGCATGCGGCGTACAGCGCATGCTGAGCCCCTCGGTGGTATCGCCATCGTCCACACCGGCAGGCGCCCCGCCGCGCACGCTGGGTTTCTGGAGCGCGCTGTCGGCCAACCTGCTCAACATGATCGGCATCGGCCCGTTCATCACCATCCCGCTGGCGTTGTCGGCGTTGGCTGGCCCTTCGGTGTTGATCGGCTGGGTGGCCGGCGCGTTCCTGTGCCTGTGCGACGGGCTGGTGTGGGCCGAACTCGGCGCTGCGATTCCGCGCTCGGGCGGACCGTACCACTATCTGCGCGAAGCATACGGGCGCGAACGCTGGGGGCGCCTGTTCGGGTTTTTGTATCTGTGGCAAACGCTGCTGACCGCACCGCTGTCGGTGGGCTCGGCGGCGGTGGGCTGCGTGCAATATCTGGCGTTCCTGCTGCCCGGCCTGGGCCATGCCCGGCTCACCGCCATGGCGATGGCGCTATGCGCGTTCAACACACTGCTGCTGTATCGCAAGGTGCGTTCGGTGCAAGTGCTGTCGTTGCTGGTGAGCGCCGTGGTGATCGGTGCCTGCGTGTGGATCATTTTCAGCGGCGTGCTGCATTTCGATGTGGGCATCGCCGCGGATTTCCTGCATGCGCGCCCGGCTTCGCCGCACGGCTTCTGGCTGGGCTTGGGCGCAGTGGCATTGATCGCGGTGTACGACTACGGCGGCTACAACAACGTGTGCATGCTCGGTGGCGAAATCCGCAAGCCACGCCGCACCATTCCGCGGGCGGTGCTGGTCTCGATCCCGATCGTGGCGCTGCTGTATCTAGGCCTCAACGTCACCTTGCTCGGCGTGCTGCCTTGGCAGAAGGCGGCGCAATCCAAGGCGGTGATGGCCGACTTCATGCAGGCCATCTACGGGCCGGCGGGCAGCACCGTGGCAGTGGCGTTGATCGTGCTGGCCAGCTGGGGCTCGGCACTGGTGGTGTTGCTGGTATATTCGCGGGTGCCATATGCCGCCGCCGCGGCCGGGCAATTCTTCGGCGTGTTTGCGCGGCTGCATCCGCGTGGCGGCTTTCCCACCGTGTCGCTGCTGTTCGTCGGCGCAACGTCCGTGCTGGCCTGCCTGCTGTCGCTGGACGATCTGATCGCCACCTTGATGATCATCCAGATCCTGTTCCAGTTTCTCGCGCAATGCCTGGCCGTGGTGCTGTTGCGACGCAAGCGGCGCCGCCGTGCATTTTCGATGCCGCTGTATCCGTGGCCGCTGCTGATCAGCGTGGCCGGTTGGCTGTATCTGCTGGCCACCAGCCCCGGCCATCGCGTATTGGCGGCAGTGCTGGCGCTGTGCGTGGGCAGTGCGTTGTATCTGATCCAGGCACGGAGGGAGCGCGCATGGCCGTTCCAGCTGCAATGAGCGCGGCGCAACTCATGGTGGTCGGCGAGGTGTATCTCGACCACATCTTCAGCGGTTTCGAACGCTGGCCGGCACCCGGCGAAGAAGCGCTTGCGCGTCGCTACACGCGCGAGTTGGGCGGCGGCACGCTGATCACCGCCTGCGCGCTGGCGCGGCTGGGCTGCAGCGTGCGCGTGCTCGGTGCGATCGGTGCGCAGGACCGCCCGGTGTTCACGCAGCGCCTGGACGAGTTCGGGGTATCAGCTGATGGCTTGGTCGACTCACCGGCCGGCACCGGCGTGACCACCAGCGTGTCGCTACAGGACGACCGCTCGTTCTTCACCTACCACGGCGCCAATGCCGACCTGAGTGCGCTCCTGCTGGATGAAACCTCCATCGCCGCGATGTCTGCGGCCACCCACGTACACTTCGCCCTGCCGCTGCCTGCTGCGGTGGCGCAGCTCCTCCTGCCGCTGCTGGCGCGTGCCGGCTGCAGCACCTCGCTGGATGTCGGCTTCAACCCGGCCTGGCTGACCGATCCTGCCAACCACGCCACCTGCCGCGCGGTGACCTGGTTTCTGCCCAACCAGAAAGAAGCCGCGCTGATGGGCTGCGGCGATGGCGCCGCTGCGTGTCTGGCATGGGCACACGCACTCGGCCTGCGCCAGGCGGTGATCAAGCGCGGCGCTGCCGGCGCGATGGTGATCGATGACGCCGGCGCACGCCGGGTCGCCGCGCCCATCGTGCCGGTGCGCGACACCACCGGCGCCGGCGATGCCTTCGATGCCGGCTTTCTCGCCGCCCAGCTGCGCGGCCTGTCGCCGGACGAAAGCGCACAGCACGGCTGCCACGCGGGCGCGGCCTGCTGCAGCGCGCTCGGTGCGCTCGACGGCCTGTTTCTCCTATCTCCCCCCACACACGAGGACGTTCCATGAGCAGTTCTGTCGACAATCGCAAGCTCACCCTGATCGGCGGCGGCGGCGTCCGCACCCCACTGGTGGTGTATGGCGTCAACGAGGCCGCCGAGGCGCTGGGCGCGGGCGAGATCGTGCTGTACGACCCCGACCAGGAGCGGCTGGCGCTGATGGTGGCGATGGGCCGTGCCATCGTGGCCGAAGCCGGCGGCGCGTTGCAGGTGCATGCGGCGCGCTCGCTGGAAGCGGCGATCGAAGGCGCGCATTTCGTGCTCAACAGCATCCGCGTTGGCGGCATCGCCCAGCGCGCCTCCGATGAGCAGACCATCATCGGCCATGGCTATTCCGGCCAGGAGACCACCGGCCCCGGCGGCGTGGCCAAGGCGCTGCGCACCGTGCCGGTGGCGATCGAACAGGCGCGCATGATCGAGCGCCTGAGCCCGGACGCCTGGCTGGTGAGCTTCACCAACCCCGCCGGGCTGATCACCCAGGCCATCAGCGCGCATACCCGCGCGCGCGTGGTCGGTATCTGCGATACGCCGGTGGAGTTGTTCCACAACATCGCACGCGCGCTTGGCGAGCCGGCTTCCGATGTGGAATGCGACTACGTCGGACTCAATCATCTGGGCTGGATCCGCGCGGTGCGCCTGCGCGGCGAAGACATCCTCGACCGCGTGCTCGCCGACGACGCCATCCTGCGCCAGCTCTACCTGGCGCCCTTGTTCGACTTCGACATGCTGCGCGCGCTGCGGCTGATCCCCACCGAATACCTGTATTTCTTCTACGAGCGCCGCCGCGCCCTGGAGAACCAGCGCGCCAGCGGCGCGAGCCGTGGCGGCGAGATCGAGCGGCTCAACCGCACCCTCATCGGCAACCTGCGCAGCCGGCTGGACGCCGGCGACACCACCGGCGCGGTGCAGACCTATGCGGCCTATCTGGCGCAGCGCTCCGGCTCGTACATGAAGCTGGAGGCCGAGGCCGGCTCGGCCTTCGCGCCGGACCTGGCGCCGCAGCCGGACCCGTTCCGCGCCAGCACCGGCTATCACCGCATCGCGGTGGACGTGATGAGCGCGCTGACCGGCGCCCGGCCCGCGCGGCATGTCGTCAATGTGCGCAACCAGGGCGCGATGGCCGAGCTGGCCGACGACGACATCGTGGAAATCGCCGCAGACATCGATCGCGACCGCATCGTGCCGGTCCCGGCCGCGCCGCTGCCCAGCGCCGTGCAGGGGTTGGTGCACACGTTCAAGGCGTACGAGCACGCCGCCATCGAGGCGGCGCTCAGCGGCAGCCATCTGGACGCCTGCAAGGCCATGCTGATCCACCCGGCGATTGGCGAATGGAGCCCGGCGCGGCGGTTGCTGGACGCGTTGTTCGGCCACGCACACGACGACGGCCACTGCGCGGGGCCGGCGCAGTGGCGTGGACATGCGGTGGGCTGAGAACGAGCTTGATGCCGCGCCGTCGCTGCCGGTGCGGTCGTGACACTGGCGTGCCGGTGGTCGGCGCGTTTCAACGCCGCCGGCAGCGAAGACCCAGCGCAATCCGCTACGCAGACGGCAGAGAATTGTGCGGCCGCACTATGCACATTTGGCGCACACGTTGTATGGTCATCGGGAATTGGTCATGCATAGGTCTCATCCCTAGCCGGCGGGTAGCGCGGCGCTGGAGCGGCACTGGTGCGCAGGCCTGCAGTCGAAATCCAAGGAGTTCCAGGTCATGCACACCCGCCGCGACATCCTTCAGCTGCTGGGCGCCAGTGCCGGTGCCGGCCTGCTCGCCGCTGCCCTGCCTGCCCTTGCGGCCGCGCCCGCCACCGGCGCGTCCAGCGCAGGCAGCGCCTTCGTCAGCAGGCGCCCGCCCAAGGCGCAGCGCCGCTTCGTCAGCCAGGCGGTCGAACAGCAACTCGCGCAGATCAAGGCGCGCATCGCCGACCCCGAACTGGCCTGGCTGTTCGAGAACTGCTACCCCAACACGCTCGACACCACGGTGGAAACCGGCACCCGCAACGGCAAGCCGGACACCTTCGTCATCACCGGCGACATCCACGCGATGTGGCTGCGCGATTCCTCCGCGCAGGTGCACCCGTACGTGCCGCTGGCCAGGCGCGACCCGGCGCTGCGGCGCATGTTCCATGGTCTGATCCAGCGCCAGGCCGCGTGCATCACGCTCGATCCGTATGCAAACGCCTTCCTGCCCGATGGCCAGACCCAACGCCTGAAGTGGTCGCTCAACGACATCACCGAAATGAAGCCTGGCGTGGGCGAGCGCAAGTGGGAAGTCGATTCGCTGTGCTACCCCATTCGCATCGCGCACGAATACTGGCGCGCCACCGGCGACGCCGCACCGTTCGACGACGACTGGCGCGCGGCGATGCACGTGGTGGTCAAGACCTTCCGCGAGCAGCAGCGCAAGGACAACCGCGGCCCGTACGTGTTCCAGCGGCCCTCGCCACTGGCCACCGAAACCCTGGTGCTGGAAGGCTACGGCCAGCCGACCAAGCCCAACGGCATGATCCACTCGATGTTCCGCCCCTCCGACGACGCCTGCGTGTTCCCGTTGTTCGTACCGGCCAACCTGTTCGCAGTGACCTCGCTGCGACAGCTGGCCACGATGAGCACCGCCTTGCATCGCGACACTACCTTTGCCGCCGAGTGCACCGCATTGGCCGACGAAGTGGAGACCGCCACCCGCCAGTTCGGCCAGCAACGCGATGTCGACGGGCAGGCGTACTGGGCGTTCGAAGTGGACGGCTTCGGCAACCAGTTGTTCATCGACGACGCCAATGCACCGGGCCTGCTCAGCCTGGCCTACCTAGGTTGCTGCGATCGCGCCGACCCGGTGTTCCTGCGCACGCGCCAGTTGGCGTGGAGCGAGCGCAACCCGTATTTCTCGCGCGGCAAGGCGGCCGAAGGCGTCGGCAGCCCGCACAGCGGCATGGGCACGATCTGGCCGATGTCGATCATTCAATACGCGCTGGTCAGCGACGACGACGCGCAACTGCGCCAATGCCTGCAGTGGTTGAAAACCACCCACGCCGGCACCGGCTTCATGCACGAAGCCTTCGACAAGGACACTCCGAACACCTTCACCCGCGACTGGTTCGCCTGGGCCAACACCTTGTTCGGCGAACTGATTATCGACCTGCATCAACGCAAGCCGCAGCTGCTGCGTAGCCTCTGACCTTTCCTTCTCCTTTGGGAGAAGGTGCCCGCAGGGCGGATGAGGGTGCCCCGGCATCGGCCCGCAACATTCCGAGACCACACACATGGCAACACGACGCGGTTTTCTCCAAGGCGCCATCGCCGCAGCCCTGTTCGGCAGCGTCGGCCTGCCCGGCCTGGCGCGTGCGCGCGCCGACAATTACGCGCTCCCGGCCGATGCGCGCACCCGCGCCGACCTCACCCGGCATGTGGATGTCTTCATCGGCACCGGCGGCCACGGCCATACCTTCCCTGGCGCCACCTTGCCGTTCGGCATGGTGCAGCTCAGCCCGGACACCTATAACGCAGTGTGGGATTCGTGCTCGGGGTATCACGAATCCGATGGCTCGATCATGGGCTTCTCGCACACACACCTGTCCGGCACCGGTATCGGCGACATGCTGGACTTCCTGCTGGTGCCCGCAACCGGCGAGGTCAAACTGGTGCCCGGCCCGCTCGACAACCCGGATGCCGGCTACCGCTCGCGCTACGACCATGCCGATGAGGCCGCATCGCCGGGCTACTACCGCGTGCGCCTCAAGGACAGCGGCGTGCATGCCGAACTCACCGCCACCGCGCGGGCAGGCCTGCACCGCTATCACTTCCCCAAGGGCAAGCCGGCGCATGTGTTGCTCGACCTGTGCCACGGCATGCAGGACAAACCCGGGATTCCCACCCGCGTCAGCGATGCGCAGCTACGCGTGGTCGACGAGCGCACGCTCACCGGCGGACGCCGCGTGTACCAATGGGCCAAGGGCCGCTACATCTATTTCGCCATGCGCCTGTCGCGCCCCTTCAAACAGGTGCAGTTGTACGACCAAGACCAACCGCTGGCCGCCGGCACGCGCAGCGCCGACGGCACGCACCTCAAGGCCGCGCTGCATTACCCCGATGCTGCCGACGCCCCGCTGCTGATCAAGGTCGGCATCTCGGCCGTCAGCGCCGACAACGCACTGGCCAACCTGGATGCCGAATTGCCGGACTTCGACTTCGCGCGCGTGCATGCGCAAGCGGTCGCCGCCTGGGAAAAGGAACTGGCCCGCGTGCGCATCGACAGCGATGACGACGCGCAACGGCGCATCTTCTACACCGGCCTGTATCACAGCCTGCTGGCGCCCACGCTGTTCTCCGACGTGGACAACCGCTACCGCGGCATGGACCTGCAGGTCCACACCGCGCCCACCGGCTATCACAACTACAGCACCTACTCGTTGTGGGACACCTATCGCGCATTGCACCCCTTGCTGACCTTGGTGCAACCCGAGCGCGTGCCCGACCTGGTGCAATGCCTGGTGCGCGGCGCCAACGAATGCCCGGACGGCGTGGGCATCTGGCCGCTGCAGGGCGTGGAGACCGGCTGCATGATCGGCTATCACTCCGCCGTGGTGCTGGCCGAGGCGCATGCCAAGGGCTTTACCGGTATCGACTACAAGGCCGCGTGGCCGGCGTACCGCAAGCGCGCGATGGACGACACCACTCACGGCCTGGGCGAGTACCGCAAGCTCGGTTACATCCCCGCCGACAAGGTAGACGAAGCAGTCAGCCGCACGCTCGAATACGCTTACGACGACTGGGCCTGTGCGCATCTGGCGCGCGCCGCCGGCGCCAGCGACGATGCGCGCGCACTGCGCGAACGCTCACGCAACTACCGCAACGTATTCAATCGCGATAGCGGCTTCGTGCAGGCGCGGCTTGCCGACGGCAGCTGGGCCACGCCGTTCGACCCGCGCGGCATGGGCCACATCGCCAAGTGGCGCGATTTCACCGAATCCAACGCCTGGCAGGCCACCTTCCTCAATCAGCACGATCTGTACGGCTACATGGACCTGTACGGTGGTCGCGACGGTTTCGTCGCCAAGCTGGACGAGCTGTTTTCCACCAGCTCCGAACTGCCCGCCGATGCACCGCCGGATATCGACGGCATGGTCGGCCAGTACGCGCATGGCAACGAGCCCAGCCATCACGTGGCGTATCTGTTCGCCTATGCCGGCCAGCCGTACAAGACCCAGGCGATGGTGCGCCGCTTGCTGCGCGAGCAATATCACGATGCGCGCAACGGCCTGTCCGGCAACGAAGACTGCGGGCAGATGAGCGCATGGTTCGTGCTCAGCGCACTGGGTCTGTATGCGGTGGATCCGGTCAGCGGCAACTACATCGTGGGCAGCCCCTTGTTCAAGCGGGCCACGCTGGATGTGGGCAACGGCCGCACGCTGCGCATCGTTGCCAACAACAGCAGCGAAACGAACGTCTACGTGCAATCGCTGAAGTGGAACGGCGCACCGACCAACCGTGCCTGGCTGCGCCATGCCGATCTTGCCGCAGGCGGCACCCTGGAGTTCGAGATGGGGTCCACGCCCAATCTGAGCTTCGGTGCCAACAAGAAGGATCTCCCGCCCTCGTTTGCCTAGCGGACGCACAGCCGCGGCAGCTCGACCATGACAGATCCCGCTAGTCCCCTTTTTCCGCAAGCAGAGGCGCGCTGCCTTCCTTCTCCCGCAAGCGGGCGCGCGCTGCCTTTCCTTCTCCCGCAAGCGGGAGAAGGTGCCCGGAGGGCGGATGAGGGCCACCCTCAACACCGATCCACCCAAAACCTCATCCACCGCCATCACCCGTCATTGGTTACCGCCGAGAATCGCTCATGCTGCGCACCACCCTTGCACCGCTCGTCCTGGCCCTCGCGTTCGCGCTTCCCATCACCGGCGCAGCCGCAGATACCGAACGCTGGCCGAACTTCGGCACGCAGGGCACGCAGTTCGTGCGCGACGGCAAGCCCTACCAACTGCTTTCCGGCGCCATCCATTTCCAGCGCATTCCGCGCGCCTACTGGAAAGACCGCCTGCAAAAAGCGCGTGCACTGGGCTTGAACACGGTGGAAACCTACGTGTTCTGGAATCTGGTGGAACCGCAGCAAGGCCAGTTCGATTTTTCCGGCAACAACGATGTGGCCGCGTTCGTGCGCGAAGCCGCCGCGCAGGGGTTGAACATCATCCTGCGGCCCGGCCCTTATGCCTGCGCAGAGTGGGAGGCCGGCGGCTACCCGGCCTGGTTGTTCGGCAAGGGCAACATCCGCGTCCGCAGCCGCGACCCGCGCTTTCTCGCCGCCAGCCAGGCATATCTGGACGCACTGGCCAACCAGGTGCAGCCGCTGCTCAACCACAACGGTGGGCCGATCATCGCCGTGCAGGTGGAGAACGAATACGGCTCTTACGCCGACGACCACGCGTACATGGCCGACAACCGCGCCATGTACGTCAAGGCCGGCTTCGACAAGGCCTTGCTGTTCACCTCCGATGGCGCCGACATGCTCGCCAACGGCACCTTGCCCGACACCCTGGCGGTGGTGAACTTCGCACCCGGCGAGGCCAAGAGCGCATTCGACAAACTGATCAAGTTCCGCCCCGATCAACCGCGCATGGTCGGCGAATACTGGGCCGGGTGGTTCGACCATTGGGGCAAGCCGCACGCCGCCACCGATGCCAGGCAACAGGCCGAAGAGTTCGAGTGGATCCTGCGCCAGGGTCACTCGGCCAATCTCTACATGTTCATCGGCGGCACCAGTTTCGGCTTCATGAATGGCGCCAATTTCCAGAACAATCCCAGCGATCATTACGCGCCGCAGACCACCAGCTACGACTACGACGCCATCCTCGACGAAGCCGGCCACCCCACGCCCAAGTTCGCGTTGACGCGCGATGCCATCGCCCGCGTGACCGGCGTACAGCCGCCCGCATTACCGGCGCCGATCGCGACCACCACACTGCCAGACACGCCGCTGCGCGAATCGGCCTCGCTCTGGGACAACCTGCCCGCGCCGATCGCCATCGACACCCCGCGGCCGATGGAGCAGTTCGGCCAGGATTACGGCTACATCCTCTACCGCACCACCGTCACCGGCCCGCGCAAGGGCCCGCTGTATCTGGGCGATGTGCGCGATGTGGCGCGCGTGTACGTGGATCAACGACCGGTCGGTAGCGTCGAACGACGGTTGCAGCAGGTGTCCCTGGATGTGGAGATTCCTGCAGGCCAGCACACCCTGGATGTCCTGGTCGAGAACAGCGGCCGCATCAATTACGGCCCGCGCATGGCCGACGGCCGCGCCGGCCTGGTCGACCCGGTCGTGCTGGACAACCAGCAACTCACCGGCTGGCAGGCCTTCCCGCTGCCGATGCGCACGCCCGACAGCATCCGCGGCTGGACCCGCAAGGCCGTGCAAGGCCCGGCGTTCCACCGCGGCACCCTGCGCATCGGCACGCCCACCGACACCTATCTGGACATGCGCGCGTTCGGCAAGGGCTTCGCCTGGGCCAACGGCGTCAACCTGGGCCGCCACTGGAACATCGGCCCGCAGACCGCGCTGTATTTCCCCGCGCCGTTCCAGCGCAAGGGTGACAACACGGTGGTGGTCTTCGATCTGGACGATGTCGCCACCCCCAGCGTGCGCGGCCTGAAGCAGCAGGTGTGGCTCAAGCCGAAGGAGTGAGTCTCACAAGGCGGCTGCTGCCGACGCGTGCGCGCTCGCACAGCGGCCATCAGGTCGTGGACGCAGGGGCCGCGGCCGCGGCCTGTTCGCGGATGCGTGCTGCCTGGACTTCGGTCGCCAACAGCGTGCCGCGCACATGGGTGGCGTGCTGACGGGCCTGTTTCAGACAGAACCTGGCAAACCCTGCCACGCCTTCTTGCGGCACGATCGCGTTCGAGGTCAGCACCCGGATCAGGCGCTGCTGCAAACCGGCCATCCTGGCGGCGGCGCGCGCCTGGCTTCGCGCATCGGGGCCTGCCAGCTCCTGCTCGGCCATCTCCAGTTCCTGCAGCATCAGGCTGACGGCTCGCCGCTGGGTGTCGTCGCGCGTGCGCGCTTGATGCAATTGCGCCAGCAGACGTTCCGGCGCCCGATCGACCGTCGCAACCGGCGTTTCGACATGAGAATGCGGATCGTCGTGCACGTCGGGCTGCGGAAGGTCCGCCTGCGCGCTGAGCTTGACGTCGAGATACTTGTTCTGCAGTTCGAGGCAGCATTGCATATAGGCGATCTGCGACCTCACCGAGCCGGGCGTTTGCAGCCACTGCGCAAGCGCGGTTTCGGTCAGCACCGCGCTGTGCTTGGCATGGCTGCGCATCGCCTTGCCTCGCGCCTCCTGCGGCTTGCCGGTCAATACCGCGCGTCCGTAGTTCGCTGCCGCACGCAGGGCTGCATTGACGCGCCGACCCAGCGGCGCCGCAGGTGCCGCTCGACCCGAGCCTGTGCTCTGATCTGTCGAGCGCGGCTTGGCCGGATGCAGTTTCTGCAGGTCGTCGGCGCCGGCCTGCAGAAACGCGTCCAACGCCTTTTCCTGCCCATCGATGCAGGCGTAAAGCGCGCTCCGCAACTCGAAACCATGGTGCGGCACCACGTCATCTGCCGCTCTTGCGCCCGACCTGTCGGCAGTCGAAGCGGCGGGTTCCGGCATTGCCGGTTGAGCATCATGTGCGGCAGAGGCGCCTTGGCGATGCTTCGGCTCCAGGCCGGGATCGGCTTCTGCAATGAGATCGTCTTCATCGCTTCCCGCCGCTTCCTCCGCCACTGGCGTCAGTGCAACGTCCAGCGCAGTTGGCTGCAACTGGTCGGCGACGTTGGGCGCTTCCCGGGCTGCGCCACTCTCCGCCTCGCGTGCAGGCAATAGATCCGCCACCGCCAGTAGCGCACGATCGACGCCGGGCATGTCCTCGGTCTGGTACCTGCGATAGCGCTTCTGCTTGCCGTGCGCCAGCAGGAACTGATGGCTGCCGACCCCCATCGTGGCCGCACCGAGCAGGCCTGCGCCGATGATCAGGCCCGTGCCCACCGGTGCGGCCACCGTGGCGCCGGCAACGACGGCCGCGCTGACGCCGACCTTGGTCAACGTACTGGCGGTGTAGGTGATTCCACTCACGACAAAGCCCTTGTTCCACTGGTTGAACCGATGCGCAAAGCGGTCGTACTTGCCCAACTTGGTGCTCACAAAGTACTGGTAGCGCTGTGCGCCAGGACTGAGTTCGCTGGGTTCGAGGTCTTGCAGGAAGCGCTCGACCCTGCCGACATCCACGGCAACACGTGCCCTTTCCCGACGCGACTGGTGCAGGAAGGTGCCCCCCAGTGCGGTCGCCGCCACGCTCGCCAACGGCGCGAGCACGAAGGAGCCGGCGATGCCCGCCGCAGAGGCCGCACCTGCGGCGGCGGCGCTGTGGCCCACCAGGCCTGCCGCATTTGCGCTATTGCTGGCGATTGCCAACCCGCCCTGGATGCCGAGTTCGCTCGCTGCCTTGGTGAAGATCACTCCGGCCGAGGCCATGGAGGTCGCGGCGATGGCACCGTCCCGCGCATTTCGCCGCTGCAGGTAGGCGTTGGTATCGATCGCCTCGCTCAGTGCATGCGCGTGCGCATTTGCAGCGTCTGCAGGCGCTGCCGTGTCCAAGGCAGATTGCAGTGCCGCCTGCTCCGAGCGCAGGCGGCGTTCGCGCTGCCGCAAGTGCGTGCGCTGCTCGGCAACCTCGCGGGTTTCCTTGTACGCGGCATAGATCGCAAGACTCGACAGCGGCAGCATCGCACCGCTGATGCCCAGGCTCATCGCCAGATCGAATGCGCCTGCCGGCGCGCCTTCCTCGGCGAGGGCGTGCAGGACGCCTTCCTTCGCTGCATGCCCAACCGCTTGCGGATCCGCCGGATGCCCGGCGTCGGCATGCGGCGCGTGGTGTCCCCCCGGCGTCGGCGCATGCGGGGCATGGGCAGCGTGCGGGTCTGCGGGATGTGCGGTCTGCGGTGGGTGTGGCGGGTGGCCATCCGGTGCCGCTGTATGGTCGGCCGGTGGGTGCGCGGGTGGATGCGCTGACTCCCCGGCTTCGGCGGAATGCTCGGGTTCGCCGCGGCGGGGAATGTCGTTGATCAATTCGGCCGTTTTGTCCGCGGTTCCGTGCAAGGGGTCGGCCACGTACTTGGCGACAACGAATACGTCATAGGCCGTCTCCGCTTCGGCAACTCGGGCGTTGGCATCCCCGTGGTGCGGTCGTCGCTCGCTCTCATCGCGATGTGTGCGTTTGGGCAGTGGCCGCGCCTGCAGCACTTTCAACCCCAGTGGCCAACCCTGTCGATCTTGCGGCGATTCCGCTGCGGGGGGGTGTTTCAACGGCCGCAGAATCGCGTGTGACAAGATGCTGTGCAATGGATCGCTGGACACGCATGAGCAAACTCCAACCGGTGCAAAGCGGCGATGGTGCGCCTGTCCTTTCCATCCAGTCTTGCTGCGACGAACACGCGATTCCGTAAACGAACTCTCCGGCCTAACCACGCGTCGCGCGATTTATCCCGGAGAAAGCCCGCCATTGAGTCCCTCCATGCCAGATTGGCAACGCCACATGGATGGCCTCGCGGAGCTGGCGATGCGCCAGGACGCGCCGGCACAGCAATCCACCTGTTGAGCCGCCGCGTTCTTCCAAGACGCCCATCGCCTTCAGCCCTATTGCGCAATCAAACATAACCGCCAGAGCAGATTTCAGCCGATGGCGCTTTAGACCTGGCCGCAGCCGCCGTTATCAGAACGTCCGGTGCCGCTGCGCCGCCGCATACCGTCGAGGTATCGGACGGCACAGATTCCAGGCAATATCACCGGCTGACTCCGTTACGGATGCGCTTGCTTGCGACGTAGACGGCTTGATTGCAGGTTCCAGGAGCGTTGCATGTCGTCGTCTACCGTTGCACAAGAGTCCGTTTCCGCCGTTGCCGAGCACACCCAAAACGCCTTCGCCGAGCAGATCCACAGCAAGCACATGGGCAGTGCCGAAGCCGCACACCTGATGACGTTCCTGTGCCAGACCGAATCGGCCAAGAAGCCGCAGACGCTGCTGCCGCCGCAAATGCGCGACGACAACGCCGCCTGAGCGACGCGTTTGCGCGAGCACGCGTGGCGACAGCCATGACGCTGTCGCCAGAGGCGGTTACTTTGCAGTGTCGAACGACCTGAGCACGGTCAGCAGACTGTTCGGATTGTCTGCGGCACCGCCTTGCGCAACTTTCTCGACATCTGCCGCGCAAGCGCCCGTATCGACACCGTAGGTCTGGATCACGCCCTGATTGGTGGCCGCCTGCGCCAAGGTGTTTTGCTGCTGTTGTGCAGCGACCGCATTCTGAAACAGGATGTCGCTCGAATGGGCCATGCTCTGGTAAATCGAACTCATTGCAACCGCTGGCGCTTCGCCAACGACCTTGACGTTGGTCTGGGTGACGGCATCGGTAATCTGCGGATCGAGGGTGGTTGGAAAAGCCATCAATGCACTCCTGAGTGAATGGATGCACGGCGGTCTGTGTTGTGTAGGCCCATCGGCGCTGAGAACGCATCGCGGTTATGTTCCCCGCATCGCTGCCGGCAACCCGCCACACCACGCGCGCTGTGCCATCCCGATAGCGGCCGGCGCGCGCACAACTCGACCCTCGCATCGCCACGCTTCAGCGCGCGTCGCAACATCGGTGTGATCGTACGCGCGGGTGCAATGCTGCCGAGTAATCGCTGCAATGAAGGCTTTACCGCGGCAATGCTGCACGATGGCCGCGTACACAGTCGCGCCAGGGTCAGGCCAGGTGCCACCAGCTGATAGCAGCCGGAGCAGCGCGGCCACATCGCTGTGTGTCTGGCGATGCACGTCGACCAAGCCGCCTCGACGGACGGCACACGTGGTATTTAAGAGATAATAAAGAGGTCTCTTTAAACCTGGCACAGGACTGGACCACGATGCATCCGCCACGCCTGCTGAGCCGTCTCGTTGCGAGCCTTGCCGCAAGCCTGGGTGCGGTTGTCGCACAGGCGCAATCGCCTGCGTCGTCGCCTTCGCCGATCGTGCTCAGCGAGTTCATCGCCGACCCGGCTCCCACGCCGCAGGCTCACGCCTCCACCTTGCTGGAAACGCGCGATGGTCATCTGCTGGCCGCCTGGTTCGGCGGTGAGCACGAAGGTGCGGCCGATGTCGGCATCTGGCTCGCTCGGCGCGGCCCGCAGCAATGGCAGACCCCACGCCGTATCGCCGATGGCGCACACGCCGGCGTCGATGGCACTGCAGTGCCGGCATGGAATCCGGTGTTGTTCCAATCGGCCACCGGGCCGGTGCAGCTGTACTACAAGCTCGGACCCAATCCGCGCCAATGGTGGGGGCTGCGTCTGCTCTCCACTGACGATGGCGTGCACTGGTCGCCACCGCAGCGGTTGGCCGACGGCATTCTGGGGCCGATCAAGAACAAGCCGGTGCAATTACCGAACGGTCGCATCCTGGCGCCCAGCAGCAGCGAAGACCACGGCTGGCGCGCGCATCTGGAATGGAGCGACGACGACGGCGTGCACTGGCAACGCGGCATGCCGCTCAACGATGCGAAGGCGATCGGCGCGATCCAGCCCAGCCTGCTGCTGTATCCGGATGGCCGACTGCAGGCATTGGGCCGCAGCCAGCAAAACAAGCTTTTCAGCACGTTCTCACTCGATGGCGGCCTGCATTGGCAGCCCATGCACTTGCTGGAGGTGGAAAACCCGAACTCCGGCACCGACGCGGTGGTGCTGCGCGACGGTCGTGCGTTACTGGTCTACAACCCGGCCATCGCCGGCAAGGACTGGTGGGACGGCCGCGGCACCCTGGCCGTTGCCGTCTCCAACGATGGCGTGCACTGGCAACGCGTGCTGACCCTGGAAGACAGCGCCCGTGATGAATTTTCCTATCCGGCGGTGATCCAGACCCGCGATGGGTTGGTGCATGTCAGCTACACCTGGAAGCGCCGACGGATCAGGCATGTGGTGCTCGATCCCGCGCGGTTCGGCGCGTGCAGCCCCTCCTGCCAGGCGCTCGCCCCCGCAACGCTGCCTGAGCGCTGCACAACGGCATGCGGCCACGCCGCCGATCCTTCGTCATGATGACGACGGCTTCGCCCCTCGGAATTCGCCCATAGCGTTGCATGCCGATCATCGTCATCGAGCGACAGCCAAGACGAGGAATGCGATGCGACGCGTCGATCAACCCCGCCCGCCGGGCATGCCGGTAGGACTGCGGGAGCAGAATGCATCCGATGCAGATGCGCCCGTGCGGGCTGTCCCACCCGCACACCCCGCGCCCGAGCGCCCTACCGGCATGCTCGGCGGCCTGACCCGATATGTGCCTGGTGAGCGGTCCGGGCGTCCGCCAGCATCGCCTGCCGCTGCCGAGACCTCTCGCCGGCCAACCCCATCCGCTCGCACTCTTCCCGACCGCGGATCCGGCAGCGCCGCGCGGATGAACGAGGCGGCTGGACATCCTGCGCAGACGCCGCAATTGCCACAGCTCAGCGCCATGGAGCGCTCTCGCTTCCACTCCGTCACCACCGATTCGCAACGCTTGCAGCCGGTGCGCCCCCGTATGCCGCCGACCGTGGGCGCTTCACCATTACGGCGCTCCACAGCGCTTCGCCCGTACCGCGACGTCCTGTCGCAATGGCAACGACACTACAGCGCAGATCGCAACCGCTGGCACAGCGCGTGGCGCCAGGCCAACAGCAACAACCCGCAGGTCGAGACACGAACAGACCGGGCGCTGAAGGCAACCGCCGACATGCTGGAGGACGCAACCGCACCGGGGCGGGTCGCGCTGGAACTGCGCTCAGTTCCCCTTCCGCAATTTCCCGACCAGGCATTCCGTCTTTCTCATCTGCAGCACATGACGATCGACGCGGCGGGGTTGATGGAGCTCCCGGACACCATGCAGCAATTTGCTGGCCTGGAAACACTGACGCTTGCGCGCAATCCGCTTCGCTCGCTACCTGCGTCCATCGCAAGCCTCAGCCGATTACGCGAGCTCTCCATCCGCGCCTGCCCGGAACTGACGGAACTTCCCGAGCACCTGGCGAGCACCAATGCATCCGGCGAGCACGAGGGCTTGGTCAACCTGCAGAGCCTGCAGTTGGTAGAAACCGGGATCACATCGCTTCCGGCTTCCATCACCAGCCTGCAAAACCTGAAAAGGCTACAGGTACGCAATTCGCCGCTGTCCGCCCTTGCCCCGGCCATCCATCATCTGCCAAAGCTGGAGGAACTTGATCTGCAGGGCTGCACGGCGCTGCGCAACTATCCGCCGATTTTCGGCGGCAGTGCGCCATTGAAGCGACTGAGTCTGAAGGACTGCAGCAACCTGCGCACGCTGCCGCTGGACATTCACCGCCTGACGCAGCTGGAATAACTCGATCTGCGAGGCTGCGTCAATCTCTCCAGACTGCCCTCGTTGATCGCCGGATTACCTGCCAACTGCATCATCCTCGTGCCGCCGCATCTACAAGCGCAACTCGACCAGCATCGTCCGGTTGCGCGAACCGCCGAACCAGAGCGGACTGGCCCGACCGGCCCAGTTCTCTCGGCCCCTGGTGCCCGCAATCGCGCCAGGGCATCCTCTTCGGCGACCAGCACCACCGAACTGCTCCGTGCGGTTGCGCTCGAACTGAACAAGGTTGCGCTCGAACGCATCGAAGACACCGCACAGGCCATGCTGAGCACGGTCATTGATGAGGAAAGAAATCCCTTTCTGGAAGGTGCTCCATCCTATCTTCCAGAAAAGCGCCCGCCCGACATCCCCACCACCTTCGGCGAGATTCCGGTATTGCAGAAAATGCTGCAAGAAAGCAGGGATAGCCACTTCCTGCAACGGGTGAACGACATGGCAGGCCCCTCCCCCAGAATCGAAGACCGGAGCGAGGAAGGCCTCAGCCGCCACTACACGGAAGTCAGCAACTGGAAGGCGCAGAAGCGCGCGCACCTGGGCGTCGTCGATCATCTCGGGCAGTTCGTTTACCACTAAGGAAGCCCGCTCGACGCAGCGACGCTGGCCAAGGCAGTGCAGATGTGGAAGACCCGCGAGCTGATCGTCAACGCACACCCGCAGGATCGCGCGCGCTTTCCCGAGTTCGCTGTGCACATTCCAGAACAGGTCAGCGACGACTCTGACGACGAACAGCCAACAAGCCCGGAACCTTCAGGCCATCAGTAGATGGCAAAGGCGACGGGCGCAGCGGCCAAGCGAGCATCGCCGTTGTCGTGCCTGCGCAAGTCAGGCGGCGCCTTCCTGGTCGAACGGGGCGTTGCGCGTGTTTCACGCTTGCTGCAACGCGTCCACCATCCGTTGTACCCGCGCGGTATCGGTCCGCTGGTAGTCTCCGCCCAGATCGTGGACATACGGGTGCGGCGACGGCACCTGGGCGGCGATCACGCCACGCGCCGACGCATGGAATTCGTGGGCGCCGGTGTGCTGCCGTAGGGTGCGGATGTTGTGCTCAGAAAGCCCGGCACCGGGCATGATGCCGATGCGCCCGGCTGCCTGGCGCACCAACGCGGCGATGGTGTCGATGCCCTCTAGCGCACTCGCACGCGCGCCCGAGGTCAGCACCCGCTCGCACCCCAGCGTAATCGCATCCTCCAGCACACGCGACGGGTCGGCACTGACATCGATCGCACGATGAAACGTCACCCCCAACGACCCCGCCGCCTGCAGCAACACGCGCATCGTCGCCAGATCGACCTGCCCATGCCGGTCCAGTGCGCCAAGGACCACGCCATCGCATCCAAGCCGCACGCACTGCTCCACATCGCGGCGCATCACCTCGACTTCGGCGGCGTCGAACACGAAGTCGCCCACGCGCGGACGAATCAGCACATACAGCGGAATCCGCAAACGCTCGCGCACCACTGCCAACGTGCCGAACGACGGCGTCAGCCCGCCGCCATCCAGCCCACCGCACAGCTCCACGCGCATCGCACCGCCTGCTTGCGCGGCCAATGCCGAGGCCACCGAATCGGCAGCCACTTCCAACCCCAACGCGCTCATGCCGCCGGCTCGCTGGTGTAGTGGCTTTCGCCAGGCACCAGCAGATCCTGCCGCTGCGCATCGCACACCGCGTAACTGAAGCCCTTCTGGATCGCGAACGCACCCACTTCGCCGCGCTTGTTCATGGCCAGAAAGCCGACCTGCAATGTGCGCGTCAATTCCGGCTTGCGGCGGATCAGCCGCATCACCACCTCGCGACAGGCATCGGCGGGCGATTTGCCCTGCCGCATCATTTCCACCACCGCGAAACTGCCGACATTCCGGATCACCTCCTCGCCCACACCCGTCGAGGTCGCCCCGCCCACTTCGTTGTCCACGTACAGGCCCGCGCCGATGATCGGGCTGTCGCCCACGCGGCCGTGCATCTTCCACGCCATGCCGCTGGTGGTGCATGCACCGGATAGATTGCCGTGCGTATCCAGCGCCAGCATGCCGATGGTGTCGTGATTGTCCTTGCCGCCGGGCAACTGGGCATCGCGCCAGGCGCGGTTTTCGACATTGGCTTCGGGCGAATACTTCGAGGTCTTCAACCACTCTTTCCAGGCCGCTTCCGAGCTTGGGGTCAACAGCGTGGTCTTCGGAAAGCCCTGTTCGAAGGCGAACTGACGCGCACCATCGCCCACCAACATCACGTGCGGCGTTTTCTCCATCACCGCACGCGCCACCGAAATGGCGTGCACCACGTCTTCCAGCGATGCCACCGCGCCGCAATTGCCCAGGTGATCCATGATGCAGGCGTCCAGCGTTACCCGGCCATCGCGGTCCGGATAACCGCCCAGGCCGACGGTGGGATTGTTCGGGTCCGCTTCCGGCACACGCACGCCGGCCTCCACCGCATCCAGCGCGATACCTCCGCTGCTGAGAATTTTCCAGGCTTCCTGATTGGCGGCGACGCCGAAGTCCCAGGTGGAGATCACCCGCGCCGCACCACGCGGCAGCGCCGTCGGCCGCATGCCTGGCGTGGCGCCTGCCGCGGCTTGCGCGCGGGCGCCCCAGCCGGCCAACCCGGACGCAATCGCGCCTAGCGTGGCGCTCTTGAGGAAGTGACGGCGTTGAAGCATGCGGATGACTCCATGACGGAAACGAGCGGCCGCACAGTGCGGTACCAGCTTTCCATCATGCGACAGCGTGGCGTGCGGATAAACCTTATTGCGGCGTTGTCGTATGCGGATCCGTGCACAACCCTTGCCTGGCTGGGAGCGGCGCGCTCGCGACAGGCATGGATCACGGCGCGCTTGCCCCGCAATGCACCGCCGTTGCTGAAACGTTCCACATCGCCAAGCGGTTGGCTGACGGACCACGCTGTTTCCGGGAGCACGCAGACACCGATCACGCTCCGCATCATGGCGGCCACGCCGACTGCAGCGGCCGTGCAGACCTGGGCGAGACAGTGGCGCCATCAGCTCACATAACCTGGCTGGCCAACGCAGATCGCGCTTGCGCAGGACAGCAATCTGGCCACCGATGCACTACGGATCGAGCTCTCGGGCGCTGTGACCTGAAAGCGGCTGACCGTCCACCGTGCCTTCGCCAAGGGTGCCGTCGTCGCGCAACCTGCTGGTGAGCACATGATCGCGCCAGTGGCCATTCAACTGCAGATAGCGCCGCGCATAACCTTCGATCTGAAAACCCAGCCGCTGCAGCACACGCGCACTGCGCAGATTCTCCGGCACGTATTGCGCCATCACCCGATGCAGGCCGAGTGGGCCAAAGGCAAAGGCAATTCCTTGCGTGGCTGCCCACTGGATCAAGCCGCGTCCCTGCTGCGCCGCGTCCAGGCCATAGCCCATGTGGCACGCCTGGAACGCGCCACGCTGGATCTGGGTAAACCCAGTGGTGCCGATCACCTGCTCGCCCTGCAACAAGACCAGTTGCACCTCACGCTCGCCAGGCATCGCGCTGCGGTATGCCATGCACAGGCGGCGCCAACCCTCGACGGTGTAGAACGCGGGCGGCCGCAGCGGCATCGCATCGGCCAGATGGACGCGGTTACGCGAGTGGTAGTCGGCCATTGCGGCCGCATCGACAACGGCCAGATCGCAAAGCACCACGCCATCGGCGCGGCGGATCGGCGCAAATCGCGGAAGACTCATGACGGCCGCGCCTCAACCCTGCATGTCATCTTGCTGCGAGGTGCATCCGGCTGATGCATACGATCATGCTCCGCAAGCCGTCTCCATAGCCGTGCGTCGTCCGATGCACGAGATGGAGCGCCCGACTGTCAGCAACACCCTCACTGCGTATCGCCCGGAACATGGCGCCATCCACTGCGCGATGCGACTGCACCCGCCTGATAGCGAGCACAGCAGGTGTGCCGCCCGCTCTCAGGCCGCAGCGACCGCAAGCGCCTGGCCGACCTGCGCTTCGATGGCGTCCAGGTTCGGCAACAGCGCGCTTTGCTCGCCCAGCAACACGCGCATGTGCACACCGTCGGGCAGCGCATCTTCCGAGGCATCGGCCAGCAGGCCATCGCGCGGCACCGAAATCAGCTGCGGGAACGAGGCAGTCAGCAGCGCGAAATACGGCAACGCCGGGTTGCCGCCCAATGCCTTCAACACGATGACCTTGTTGTTGACCGCGGTGGGCTCTTCGCCCATGCCGCTGAGGCGCGCGAACGACAGCAGCGGCACCTTCCAGCCGTACCAGTCGATGCGTCCGACCACCCAGCGCGGCATGTCGGGTAGCGGCTCGACCGCCACACGCGACATCACCTCGGCCACCGTCGCGTTCGGCAGCAGCACGCGCTCGCTACCGGCCTGGATCAGGACGCCGCGGATTTCGTCGTTATTGGCGTAGCTCATCGCATGATTCCGATTCGAAAGGGAGCGCCCGGCTTATGCCGGCCAACGCTGTGCCAGCGCCTGCGCCAACTGCGCGGGGTCGCCGGTCAGAATGCCTTGCCGCGCCAGACGCGCCGCGGCGGCGGGGTCGTAACAGCCATCGGTGGATTGCCCGGCCAACCAGCCGCCTTGCTCGGCCAATGCCAGCGATGCCTCCACCAGCGCCTCGTTGGCACCGCTGAGCATCAGCACCGCGCTGTCGGCCGGCGGCAGCGCCGGGATCAGCCCGGCCGGATCGGCCGGTGCCACGAACGCCAGCGCGCCGGCATGCTGTTGCACGCCGACCTCGTCGGAGAGCACATAGACCTTGCCCGGTGCGACCACCTGTCCCGGTTCACCCAGTTCGACCGGCAACGCAGACACGCGCCCCATCTGCCGCACCAGGTTGCCGTACTGGCCGCCGTCCAGGGTCATGCGCACCAGCACCGCGCGCGGGAATTCCGACGGCAATGCGGCCAGCAGGCGACGGATCGCATCCGGCCCACCGATGCCAGCGACGACCAGCACTGCGCCGGTGACGCTGCCGCTGTGCTCCAGATCCACCAGCGACAAGCCGCCGGTGGACAGGGCCGCCACATCGGGTTCGGCGCGCGGGCGCACCACCACGGCCACCTCGTCCACCAGGCCCCAGGTACTGGAATCGCCCAGCGTCGGACCCGGCTTTTCCACAGCGACCGGTGCCGCCTCCTGCATGGAGGCGTGCGCGAACAAGGCATCGCCAGGCACGCTGTCGAACGCATGCGCGGCCGCTTCCAGGTGTTGGTCCAGCTGCAGGTCCGAGTGCTGGTGCGCGACCAGCGCCAGACCCGGCTCGGGCTGCAGCGACGGCTCGCTCTCGGTGCCAGGCGGTAGCACGTCGGCATGGCCGTGCAGTTTGGCGGCCAGATGGCGCACCCAGCGCTGCGCTTCCCAGCCTTCGCGACGTACCGTCAGTTCGGCCTCGTCGAAGATCACGGTGACGCCAGGCATGTTGAAGGCCGGCTCCAGCGCTTCGAGCGCGTCTTCGATGGACGGTTCGAGTGCGACCAGCACCGCCACCGGCTCGGCGTCGCGCAGCATCTGCACGTCGACCGCCGCTGGCTCGTCTTCCAGCACCACCTGCGCACCGGCCAGGCCAAGCGCTTCGCGCAGACGCTCGCGCGCCTGACCGGGACGGCCCAGCAAAGCAACCGGAGTTCCCATTGCGCCATTAGTCTCGGACACGGGCGATCCCCAGCAGGTCATACACGTTTCGCATCAGATCCAACTCTTGGTAGGGCTTGCCCAGGTAACGCTGCACGCCGATCTCGAAGGCGCGCTGGCGATGCTTCTCGCCACTGCGCGAGGTGATCATCACGATCGGCACCGCCTTGAAGCGCGGGTCGGCACGCATCGCGGTCGCCAACTCGTAGCCGTCCATGCGCGGCATTTCGATATCCAGCAGCATCAGGTCGGGCACGCGCTCTTCGAGCAGTTCCAGCGCCTCGACACCGTCGCGCGCGGTGGACACGTCCAGGTTGTGGCGTTCCAGCACGCGGCTGGTGACCTTGCGCATGGTCAGCGAATCGTCGACCACCATCACCAACGGCACCTGGCGCTGCGCTTCGGCCTGGGTTTCCAGCGACGGACGCGCCGGCTGGGCCAGGAAACGACGGACCAGCGGGGCGACGTCCAGGATCACCACCACGCGGCCATCGCCGGTGATGGTGGCGCCGTAGATGCCCGGCACCGAGGCGATCTGCAGGCCCACCGGCTTCACCACGACTTCGCGGTTGCCCAGCACCTGATCGATGGCCACCGCGGCACGCAGGTCGCCCGCACGCACCAACAGCAACGGCACCTGCGCCTGGCCATCGGCACGCGCGGCGGGCTGGCCGACCAACGAGCCGAGGTCGTGCAGCACGTACTCTTCGCCGGCGTAGTGATACCCGCCCTCGCCCGACTCGTAACGGGTGCGCGAGATGCGGCCGATACCGCTGACCGAACCCACCGGCACCGCGAACGTCGTTTCGCCGATGCGGACAAACACCGCCTGGGTGACCGCAAGCGTTTGCGGCAGACGCAAGGTGAAGGTGGCGCCCTGTCCGCGTACCGAGTGGATATCCACCGAGCCGCCGAGCTGACGCACTTCGTTGCGCACCACGTCCATGCCCACGCCACGGCCGGCCAACTGGCTGACCTGCTCGGAGGTGCTGAAGCCGGAGGCGAAAATCAGGTTATCGAGTTCGGCCTCGCTCAGCTCCTGGCCCGGTTCGATCAGGCCGCGCTCTTCGCCGCGGCGACGGATCGCCTCGCGGTCCAGGCCGGCGCCGTCGTCGGCCACTTCCAGCACGATTTCCGAACCTTCGCGGCGCAGACGGATCGCAATGCTGCCTTCTTCCGGCTTGCCTGCGTCGCGGCGTTGCTCGGGCGTTTCCAGCCCGTGCGCCACCGAGTTGCGCAGCATGTGTTCCAGCGGCGCGACCATGCGATCGAGCACGTTGCGATCCAGTTCGCCCTGGGTGCCTTCCAGCACCAGATGCACCTGCTTGCCGGTGTCGCTGGCCGCCTGACGCACCACACGACGCAAACGCGGCACCAGACCGTCGAACGGCACCATGCGCGCGCGCATCAGGCCGTCCTGCAGTTCGGAGCTGACGCGCGACTGCTGTTGCAGCAAGCCGTCGTACTGACGCGACAGATCTTCCAGCACGCCCTGCAAGCCGCCCAAGTCGGCCGCCGATTCGTTCAACGCACGGCTGAGCTGCTGCAGGGTGGAGAAGCGGTCCAGTTCCAGCGGATCGAAGGTGCGATCGCCCTGGTCCTGTTCGCGCTGATAACGCGCGACGATCTGCGCTTCGGTTTCCAGATCCAGACGTCGCAACTGATCGCGCAGACGGGCGTTGGTGCGATCCAGTTCGCCCATGGCGCCACGGAACGCGCCCAGCTGCTGTTCCAGGCGCGAGCGGTAGATCGCCACTTCGCCGGCGTGGTTGACCAGGCGGTCGAGCAGGTCCGCGCGCACGCGCACCTGCTCCTGCTGCGCGCGCGGCAGGAAGTCTTCTTCGGCCTGGCCCTCCACCGGAACCGGAGCGGACAGCGGCGCCGGCTCCACCGACGCCTTGGCGATCGCGCGGACATCGGCGTCGCTGGGCGCTGCGGCATTGCGGCCACGGGTACGGGTTTCGAAGGCTTCCACCAGATCGGTCGGCATCGTCACCGCACGGTGCATGCCGGTGCGGGTCAGCAACTGATGCAGGCGGTCGAAGCCCCGCTCGAACAGACGCACGTCGTCGCGATCGATGTCGGTGCGGTTGGCCGCCACGGCTTCGAGCAGCGATTCGATCGCGTGACCGAGATCGCCGATGGCGTTGATGCCGGCCATGCGCGCACCGCCCTTGAGCGTGTGCAGATCGCGTTGCAGTCCGTTGAGGACATCGCGGTCTCCCGGCACTTCGCGCATGCGGGCGATCAGGCCGTCGCAATGGTCCAGCAGGTCGCGACCTTCTTCGACGAAGATGTCGACCAGCTCGCCGTCGAGTTGATCGAAGTTCAGCGGGCCGGCATCGAATGCCGCGCCGATATCGTTGCTGGCCGTACCGGCACGCGCCGCATCTTCGACCGGGGCGCTGAACGCAGCGGCAGCGGTGTCTTCCAGCTCGTCGGCGCTGCGGTCGGTTGCGTGCTGATCTGCGGAGTCTTCGGCATGCTGATCGGCACCGGCTTGGTCGCTGGCTTCCGCTTGTTCGGCGTGCGCTGCGTGTTCTGCGCTTTCGAACTGTTCTGCGCGCTCGGCGTGATCGGCGTGATCGACCACGTCAAACGCATCGAGTGCGGCCTGCGCGTCGGCCTGCGCCGCGTCGTCGGAGGTGGCAGTCTGCGTGTCGTGCAGCTCCGGCGCAGTGTCCGATTGCGGATCGCCCGCCTCTTCCACCTGATCGGCCGCATGCGCCATTTCGAATGCCTGCACCGATTCGACGGTGTGATCGGGCAGGACGTCGGCATCGGCCTGCGCGGCGTCAACACGGTCGGCGTCTGCGTGCTCTGCTTCAGAATGCTCTGCTTCGGCCTGCTCGGCAGCCACATGCTCGGCTTCGGCGTGCTGCGCTTCGGAATGCGCGGTCTCGATGCGCTCGTGATCGGTCGCGTGCTCGGCGTCGCCCGCATGTTCATCGAAATGCGCGTGCGTTTGCAGCTGCTCGCCGGCCTCGACGTACTGGTCAGACGGCACCTGCTCGTGGACGTGCTGCTGCGCATCGGCAGACGCGCCATCGCCCGAATCCATCTGCCGATTCGAAGACGTCTGCGCTTCCGCCTCTGCGTGGTCGCCCAGCTGCGCCGCTTCTTCCAGAGGTCGGTCTTGGCCCGCATACGGCTCGCCGCCATGCAACCGTGCCGCATCGCCGTGCTGCGCCAACTCGTCTGCCGGCTGCTCGCCCGCGTGTTCCTGCGTGTCGGCGTGTTCGTGGCCAGGCTGATCGGACGGCGCGCTATCGAGCGCTGCGGTTTCCGGGGTCCAGTCTTCCGCAGTCGTTGCATTGGCCTCATCAGCCAACGCAGCGTCGGCGTGCACCGCCTCCAGCGCTTCGATGCTCTCGACCGCTTCGTCAGCGCCAGCTGCAACCTGATCGTCGTGCGCGGGCACATGCTGTGCCTGCGCGTCCACTGCCTGCTCGGCATCGGCTGCTGCCAGCGTCTGCGCATCGCCCAACGCAGCTTCTGCATCGGCCAACTCGTCTACCGCAATGCCGTCGGCATGCGTGGTGGTCGCGTCGGCGTCGTGCTCGCTGGAGACAACCTCAGCAGATGCCTCACCGTGCTCTGCCACGTGCTCGCCCGGAACGTGAGCGTGCGGTGCGGTCTGCGCATGCTGCAGTTCGGTGGCGTCCCAGGCCTCGGCTTCGACCAGCGGCTCGTCGGCCGGCACGTCGTGTGCGTCGATGCCCTGCGATGGGGTTCGTTCTGCCTCTTCGTCTGGCGCGGTATCGCCGTGCAGCGACTCGGCAAGCTGCCCGGTTGCGGCAACCGGTACCAGCGCGTCGTCGCTCGATGCGGGCACAGACTCGGCAGAGGCGTGGACATCTTCATGCACGGCGGCATGGCCGGCGTTGTCCACTGCATGCGGTGCAGGCGCGTCCAGTGCGAGTGCCGAATCATGCTCGGCCTCGGCCTCGGCCAGCTCGTCCACCGCAATCGGCGCGTCGTCCGGCTGCGGCTGCCCGTCTTCGGCATCCTGCGTCGATGCGGGCGCGTCGGACGGCAGCGCGCCGGCATCCAGGTACTGCGACAGATCCTGCGCACCGGTCAGTTCGACCGAGGCATCGCTGCCGTCCGCCGTGGCGCCCGGGGCGTCGACATCGTCCAACTCGTCCAGGAACGCCTGCGGCGGCCACTGCGCTTCCGGCAAGGTGTCCACCAGCGCGCGCAAGCGTTCGGTCAACGGTGCGAACGACGGAATCAACGGCGCATCGGCGCGTAGCGCTGTCACCGTGGCGGCAATCGCAGCAGCGGTGGCGGTGAGCGCTTCGAGCCCGTCCGCCGACGGCGTGACCGAGGCGGCCAGCAATCGCTTGACGTAGCTTTCGGCCGGCGTCGTCACCAAGGTGATTTCCGGCACGTCGGTCATGGCGAACGCGCCACTCATCGTGTGCACTGCGCGCAGCAATTCTTCGGTCGCCAACTGCGGCTCGGCCTGGCTGGCCTGCAGCCACCCGTTGACCGTGTCCAGATGCGTGGCGACCTCGGCTTCCAGGATCTCGCGCAGCACGCTGTCCACCGAAGCCGGGGTTCCGCCGCTGGCGGCAAACACGCCTGCGGTTGCGACCGGAATCGCAACGGCGTCGGCCACCGGTGCCGCAGCTGCGGGCACGTAGTAGACCTCTTCGCCAGCAGCAACGCGCTCGGCGATGCCCTGAATTTCATGCAGATCGGCGCTGATGCGGCCCTGGTCGCGCAGCGCGGCGTTGAATTGCGGCAACACCGCATAGGCCAGTTCGACCATTGACACGACCGCCGGGCTGGCGGGCCGCGAATTATCGAGCACGCGGTTGAGCATGCTCTCGATCTTCCAGCTGAACTCGCCGAGTACGCTGGCACCGACCAGGCGCCCACTGCCCTTCAGGGTATGGAAGACACGGCGGATCGGGCGCAGGGTTTCCGGGTTAGTGGGCGCGGCGCGCCACACCGGCAACAGCTGCCCCAGGTTGACCAATTCTTCGTCGAATTCTTCCAGGAACACGTCGCGGATATCGTCGTCGATATCGCTGTCGCCAAAACCGCCGAAAATGCCGGTGTCGGCAGCCTCCTGGGCACGTTCGCTGGATACCGGTTCAGAGCTTGCCTGCGCAGGTTGCGCATCGGCTGCCAAGGTCGGTGCCTGCGGGCGCTCCACGTCGAACTGCGCGGCCGCTGCATCGAGCTGGGCCAGGAACGCAGCGGACGCGTCGTCCAGCTCGAATTCGCTGACCACCGCCTGTTGCACGCGTGGAGCGACCGGCTCGGATGCTGCTTCGGACGGGACGTCCTGCGGCTCCTGTGCCGGCTCGACGAACGGGTCGTCCAATTCCTGCGGCGGACTCGGGGGCGGCGAGAAAGCGTCTTCGATGCTGGTCTGCGCACGACGCGTTGCGTTCTCGGCGATGAAATCCAACGGTGCGTCGGTCTGATCGTCGTCGCCCGGCAGGTCGATCTGCTGGATCTGCAGCGGCGCGTCCTCGGCAACCACCGGCTCGGCGGCGTGCTCCTGCTCCAGAGCGCTCAGATCCACCGTGTAACTGACCTGCGCGGTTTCGTTGCCATCCTGCTCGGCCGATACCGGGTCGAACGCAGAGGTGGCGATCGGCGCGGCCTGCTCGGTGGTTTCCAGGTGCCAGTCACCGGGCGCCTGCGCGCCGTCGTCCGAAAGATCCAGCGGCGCCACGGTGAACGGCACGTGCGACTGGCCGGACACGGTTTCTTCGGCGGCTACCGGGTCGAACGAGAACACCGTATCGGTCGCGGCAGCGCCGGTGTCGTGCACCACGCTGGCAGCGAACGGCGTCTCGACCACGGTTTCGTTCGCCCATTCCAGCGACGGCAAAGACGCCGCATCGTTGGCGGCCTGCGGCGCGTCTGCGTGCTGCAACGGCGGGGCGGCCGCCGGCTGCGGCTCGGCGGCGCTGCCTGGCTGGTCCGCGCCGACCGGCAAATCGGACGGCTGGCCCGACGGCAGCGGCCAGTAACGCAGCGTCTCCAGGCTGTTACGGGTGATGTCCAGAATCTCTTCGCGGCCGGGACGGCGTTCGCGCAAGGCTTCCAGGTAGTACTCCAGGCTGGCCATCGCATCGGCCAGGGTGTCCAGCTGGCGCCCGCTGGGCACGCGCTGCTTGCCGATCAATTCCAGATCGACGTAGCGACGCACGCCTTCCAGATAATCGGCGGCCTGCGGCAGCTCGAGGATGCGCAACGCACCGCCGACTTCGCCGAGCAGGTGCGGTACCTCAGCCAGACGCGCATGGTCCCAGTTGGTTTCGATGAAGGCGACGAAATGTTCGCGCGCCGCGCCGAAGTTGGCGATCGCCTCTTGCGCCAGCACATCGACCGTGCGGCGCACTTCCGAGGAGTTGGCACTGTTGCTGACTTCGGTGCCGTCGCCCGGGTCGGCGCCGAGGCTGGCCACCTGATCGTCCAGCGATGCATCCACGTACAGCAGCGCGCCGGCAATATCCAGCAGCACGCTTTCGTCCATCTGGGTCTGGCCATCGACTACGCGCGCCAACGCATCGCGCTGCTGCACGACGACGCTGCGCGCCACGCCCAGGCCCATCATGCCGAGGGTGTCGGCAACGCTGCCCAGGTCGTTGACCTGGGTCTGCAGCTCGGCGATCTCGCCGCCGGTGCGCAGATGCAGGTCCAGCGCGTCCTTGACGCGCAACAATTCTTCCTTGACCGCATTGCCGACGGTGTCGAGCAGTTCGCGATTGCGCCCGCTCAGACTGCCACGCGCATGATCCAGCTCGGCCTCGGTGGCAACACCGGCCTGCGGGTCGAACGCGAACAGCACGCTTTCGCTCAGACCTGGCTGGCCACGGGTGGCGCGGATCTCATTGAGCAGCGGCAGCAACACGATCGGAATGTCGCGGTGCCCGTTCTGCAAGCGCTCCAGGTAATCGGGCAGCAGCACGGTGCCGCGCATCAGCATCGCGCAGGCTTCATCGCGGTCGGCGACCTCGCCCGCCTGCACGGCCTGGGCCAGCAGCTCGAGCTCTTCGGCCACCATCGCCGGCGCATACAACTCGACCATGCGCAGCGTGCCCTGCACCTGGTGCAGGTAGCCGGCGCAGAACCGCATCCGACTGGTGTCGGAGGGTTCTTCGGCAAAGTATTCGATCTCGTTGCGCGCCTGGCGCAACGTCTCGTCCAGCTCTGGCTTGACCCAGCCCAGTGCGGCGTGACTCATCGCATCGCGAAGCGCACTCATTGCAGCCCCCTGACTACGACCGACTCGCCGCCAGCGCGGCAACCGGTCACTTCCTGCATCGACGTAACGCTACTACGCGCCATCTGCTGATCCTTTCCCGTTCCGCGTCGTGGTCACGCCGGCAGCTTGAAGTCGGCGACCGAACGGCGCAGATCGGCAGCGAGCTGAGCCAGGTTACCGATCGATTCGGCCGTCTGCTCCGCACCCTGCGATGTCTGGCTGGTGATCTGTCGGATCACGCCCATGGTCTGTGTGATATCCGTCGCTGCGGCCGACTGCTGGTGCGCAGCGATGGAAATGTTCTTAATCAGGTTGTTCAAGGCGTTGGACACGCGCTCGATTTCGGTCAGCGCGGTGCCGGCGTCTTCGGCCAGGCGCGCACCGGACACCACTTCGGACGTGGTCTGTTCCATCGAACTGACCGCTTCGTTGGTATCGGCCTGAATGGTCTGCACCAGACCTTCGATGCGTCGGGTCGCACTGGAAGTGCGTTCTGCCAGGCGCTGCACTTCGTCGGCCACCACCGCGAAACCGCGACCGGCTTCGCCGGCCGACGCTGCCTGCACCGCGGCGTTGAGCGCCAGGATGTTGGTCTGCTCGGAAATGTCGTTGATCAGCTCCACGATCGAGCCGATCTCCTGCGAGGATTCGCCCAGCCGCTTGATGCGCTTGGAGGTTTCCTGGATCTGGTCACGGATCTGGTCCATGCCCTGAATCGTCTCGCGCACCACGCCGGCACCTTCGGCGGCGATGACCACCGAGCGCTGCGCCACTTCGGCCGACTCGGTGGAGTTGCGCGACACCTGTTCGATGCTGGCAGCGATTTCGCTGATGCGCTCGGAGGCGGTCGTGATCTGGTTGGCCTGCTGGCCGGCCGCTTCGGCCAGTTGCATGGCCGTGGCCTGGGTTTCCTGGGTCGACACGGCCACCTTGGCGGAGGTGTCGTTGATGGTGGTCACCAGGTGGCGCAGTTCGTCCACGGCGTAATTGATCGCGTCCGCGATGGCGCCGGTCATGTCCTCGGTGACCGAGGCTTTCACGGTCAGGTCGCCCTCACCGAGCGAGCTGATTTCGTCCAGCAACCGCATAATCGCCTGCTGGTTGCGGCTGTTGAATTCCACCTGCGACTGGTAGCGCACGTCCTGCTCGCGGGTCCGCACGCGCACCGAGCTCCACACGAAGCCGATGATCGCCAGCAGCGCGACCAAGCCGGACACCACGCCCAGCCAGAAGTTCGGGAACACGCGCGTATCACGCACCGAACCGAACGCCGAGAATGCATCGAACAGCTTCTTGCTGTCTTCGAGCATCTTGCCGGAGCCTGCCGTCAGTGCGGCGGCCGAGGACTGTGCGGCGAACAGGTTGCGCGAGCTGGCGAGGATGGCGTCGACGTCTTTCTTCATCGTCGTCCACTGCGCCTGCGACTGCTCCAGCGCCGACAACGCGGCCGGGTTGCGCACCGCGGCGATGCCGAGTTCTTCGTTGCCTGTGCGCAGGCCTTCGAGCATCTGCGTGAACACCACCGAGTCGCGTGCCAGTGCGTCGCCCGAGGCGGCTGCATTGGCGCCACCGGCGCGCATTTCAGTGACCCGGCGTGCCATGGTGCCGGCGACCACCACCTGCTGCAGCGTGTTGTAGATCTGCGAGGCAGGCGCGCCGCTGACCGTCATCGCGCGCACCACCTCGTTCAACTGCGCCTGCAACTGCGGCACGCTGCCGGAGAAGCGTTCGGCGTTGCCGGCCAGACCGAGCACCGCCGGTTCGCTGGCGATGACCTGATCGGCGTTTTTGCTCAGCGGCACCCAGGTCGCCTTGAGTTGCGCCATCGAGCTGGCGATCGAGCTTTCCTGGCCGTAACGGCCATCCAGCTCGCTGACCGTGCCGTCGATGCGGCCCTTGGTTTCCTTGAATGCGGCAAAGGCCTTGGCGTCGCCGGACACCGCTTCGCGGCCCTGGTTGGCCAGCTGCTGCGAGAGCACCTGCAAGTCGGCCGCACCGGTGCCGGCACCGGCAAGGCGACTGCCCTGCCAAGTCGCGACGCCGGTGTTGGCGCCAAACACGATCATCGACAACACCAGCAAGCCGAGCCAGAAGCTGGTGCTGACGCTGCCGAGCTTGTTGGTCTTGCGGGCGTCCGGGGCGGTACTCATGGTTCGACCTCGATCTGTATGACGTGGCGGGGTCGCGGCTTAGGCCGCGGCCTGCCGGAATTCAGGAGTGCGCGACAGCAACGCCAGGGAAAACACACCCCAGTCCTGCGTCTCGTTGCGGAAGGCACGGTCGATGAAATGGGCGTAGCGGCCTTGCGCCAACTCGCCGGGTTCCACCGCCTGGACCTGCTCGAAGCTGCGCTGGCCGTACAGCTCATCGATGGTCAGCGCGACGTCGCCGCCGCTCTGACGCATGATCAGCACACGCTGGCCTTCCTGCAGCACCGTGCGACGGCCCTCCAGGAACTGCTTCAGATCGATCACCGGGAACAGATTGCCGCGCAGGTTGCCCACGCCCAGCAGCCAGGGCTGTGCGCCCGGCACCGGAGTGACCGGCGGCATCGGCACGATTTCCGCAACTTCGCGGAAGTCCGAGACCAATCGCCGGGTACCGACGCGATACCCCACGCCGCGCCAGATATCGGCCGAGAACTGGCGTTCCGGCAGCGGCGTGGCGTGCGCCAGACTACGACGCTCGTAGTCTTCGAGAATGTCGAATGGAGAGCGCATCAACGCACCAATTGTCTGATGCGCGCGATCAGATCGTCTTCGCGCGGCGGCTTGACGATGTAGTCGCTGGCACCTTGTCGCAAACCCCAGGCCCTGTCGGTTTCCATGCCCTTGGTGCTGACCAGCAGCACGGGAATGTCCTTGGTTGCCTGGTCGCGTGCGAGAGCACGGGTTGCCTGGAAGCCGCTCATGCCGGGCAACACCACATCCATCAACACAAGATCGGGCGCCTGGCTGCGGACCAGCTCAAGCCCCTCTTCTGCGTTATCGGTGGCGACGACCGTATGGCCTGCTTTTTCCAGCCATTGACTGAAGACTGCCCTGTCGGTGGGCGAGTCCTCGATCAATATAATTCGAGCCATGTTGCCTTTCCCCCTGGTCAGGCGTGGACGTACGTGCGGATCGCGCTCAGTAGTTCTTCACGGGTGAACGGCTTGGTCAGATATTGCTCGGAACCGACGATGCGGCCGCGTGCCTTGTCGAACAGGCCGTCCTTGGACGACAACATGATCACCGGCGTCGATTTGAAGAGCTGGTTGCCCTTGATCAACGCGCACGTCTGGTACCCATCCAGGCGCGGCATCATGATGTCGACGAAAATGATCTGAGGTTGCTGGTCCGCAATTTTGGCCAGTGCCTCGAAACCATCCGTTGCTGTCACTACTTCACAACCTTCCCGCTTCAGCAGCGTTTCGGCGGTGCGGCGAATGGTTTCCGAATCATCAATGACCATCACCTTCAGTCCTGCGAGTTCCCCACCCGCAGCAATGTTTTCACTCATGCAAATATCCCCGGGCGCGCGACGCTTCATCCCTTCCGACGTCGCTACGAAACTGCATGTATATCCCAAGACCCGCATCGACTGTCAAGGGCGCATTGCCGGGGCCCCGCCAGGCGGACGTTCCGACCACGTCTGGGTGCGTCCCGGCCGGCAAGTCGCGCACTACGACCCGCCGGGCGCGCCATCGCCCATCGCTTGAAGTTACCATCGGCAGCCTGTTCGAAAGGTTTAGCCCCATGTCGCTCGACGTCGTTGTGGTGATGGATCCCATCGCCTCCATCAAGATCGCCAAAGACACTACGTTTGCCATGTTGCTCGAAGCACAGCGCCGTGGCCACCGTCTGCACTACGTGCGTCCCGGCGGGCTCAGCCTGCGCGAAGGGCACGCAGTGGCGCAGGTGGCGCCGCTGAGCGTGCGCGAGGACAAAATCAGCTGGTTCACGCTGGGCGAGTTCGCCGAACTGGCGTTCGGGCCCGGCCAGGTGGTGCTGATGCGCAAGGACCCGCCGGTGGATGCGGAATTCGTCTACGACACCCAGGTGCTGAGCGTGGCGCAGCGCGCCGGCGCGCAGATCGTCAACGACCCGCAGGGCCTGCGCGACTACAACGAGAAGCTGGCCGCACTGCTGTTTCCGCAATGCTGCCCGCCGACCCTGGTCAGCCGCGATGCCGCCGCGCTCAAGGCCTTCGTGCTGGACCACGGCCAGGCGGTGCTCAAGCCGCTCGACGGCATGGGCGGACGCTCGATCTTCCGTAGCGGCAGCGGCGACCCCAACCTCAACGTGATCCTGGAAACGCTGACCGACGGCAACCGCAAACTGACCCTGGCGCAGCGCTTCATCCCCGACATCACTGCCGGCGACAAGCGCATCCTGCTGGTGGACGGCGTGCCGGTGGATTACTGCCTGGCGCGGATTCCGCAGGGCGACGAATTCCGCGGCAACCTGGCCGCCGGCGGGCGCGGCGAAGGCCGGCCATTGTCCGAACGCAATCGCTGGATCGCCGCGCAGGTGGGTCCGGAAATGCGCCGTCGCGGCATGCGCTTCGTCGGCCTGGACGTGATTGGCGATTACCTGACCGAGGTCAACGTCACCAGCCCCACCTGCGTGCGCGAACTGGATGCGCAGTTCGGCCTGAACATCGCCGGGCTGCTGTTCGATGCGATCGAGGCCGGCGCCGCGCGATGAGCACGGCCGCGGCCCTGCCGGCACCGATGGACGACGGTCGCCGGCTGATGATGACGCTGGTGATCTCGCTGCTGCTGCACGGCGTGCTGATCCTGGGGGTGGGGTTTGCGGTCAGCGAGGACGCACCGTTGGTGCCGACGCTGGATGTGATCTTCAGCCAGACCAGCACGCCGCTGACGCCCAAGCAGGCCGACTTCCTGGCCCAGGCGAACCAGCAGGGCGGCGGCGATCACGACACCGCGCAACGCCCCCGGGACAGCCAGCCGGGCGTGGTGCCGCAGGACCGCACCGGGCTGGCGCCACAGGCGCAACGCGCCACCAGCGTGAACGCGCCCGAGCCCACCCAGACCCGCGTGGTGACCAGCCGTCGTGGCGAACAGGCGGTGCCGACGCCGCAGCCGAATACGCAGACCGATCCGCTCACCCCGGCCGAGGCGCAGCGCATCCAGCGCGATGCCGAAATGGCCCGGCTCGCCGCCGAAGTGCATCTGCGCTCGGAGCAATACGCCAAACGCCCGAACCGCAAATTCGTCTCCGCCAGTACCCGCGAATACGCGTACGCGAACTACCTGCGTGCCTGGATGGACCGCGCCGAGCGCGTGGGCAATCTGAATTATCCGGACGACGCCCGCCGCCGCCGGCTGGGCGGCAAGGTGGTCATCAGCGTGGGCGTGCGCCGCGACGGCAGCGTGGAAAGCAGCCGCGTGCTGGTCTCCAGCGGGGTACCGTTGCTGGACGATGCCGCGTTGCGCGTGGTGCAACTGGCGCAGCCGTTTCCGCCACTGCCCAGGACCAAGGACGATGTGGACATCCTGCAGGTCACGCGTACCTGGCTGTTCCTGCCCGGCGGCGAGCTGCACGACGATCGCTGAGGTAGCGGGCGCGTTGCGTGCGACGCGCATCGCGCCACACCCTGGCGGCGCTGACCCGATAAACACTGGCAATGCAGCGGCAAGGCCGCTCCGCCGACGCGCACGACCCTCGCAGCGTCCGCTGCGAGAGCGAGGCAGAGACAGCACGCACAACGTCACGCGCGCGCCAGTCCGCCACCGCAATCACGCGTGATCGGGTCACCCATCAAGGGCCGCAAGCAAGACGCCGGCGCTTCACCTACAGCGTGCTGCACACGTGCCGGTCCTTTGAATCGTGGTTGCGGCCTCAGGCCACCGATGCCGCGGCGTACAGACGGTCCGCCAGCGCCACGATCTCTGCCGCGTCCTGCGCGCGCTCGCGCCACGCAGCGGGGATGCCGTCGATGCCGTAAAACGCACCCGCCAGCTGCCCGCAGATCGCCGCAGTGGTGTCGGCATCGTCGCCGAGATTGGCCGCACGCAGCACTGCGTCGGCAAACGTGTCGGTGGTGGCGAAACACCACAGGGCCGCCGACAGCGAATCGATCACATACCCCGTACCGCGGATCTGCGCTGCGGGTACCGCCGCATGGTCGCGGATCGCCAATGCGTGTACCGCAGGCGTCAGCGATGTTTCCGGCTGCGCATGCAGCACCTGATCGCGCGTGCCTCCAAGCAGCGCGGCGCACAGCTGGACCGCGAACAGCCTGCAGGCATCCAGCGCTTCGGCAGCGGCGTGCGTGGTGCGCGAACTATCGGCCGCACGATCGGCCAGTTGGTCAGGACAATGCGCGTAATACATCGCCACCGGCGCCAGCCGCATCAACGAGCCATTGCCGGCCGAGCGCGGATCGGTGCTGCCGCCGAAGGCGGGGCCGCCATCCAGATAGCGCTCCAGCGCCTGGCGCACGGTCGCGCCGATATCGAAGCAGGCACCAGTGCTGCTGAGATAACCGTGCTGGTACCAGTTGCAATAGCGGTTCATCTGATCTGCGGGATCGAACCCCTGCCGATGCAGCAGGCTATGCGCCAGGCACAAGGCCATTGAGGTGTCGTCGGTCCACTGCCCGGCGCGCAACGCGAACGGACCGCCGCCGCGCATGTCGTCGATCGGCGTGAAGCTGCCCGGCGCGCAGAATTCGAGCGTGGTGCCCAGCGCATCGCCCACCGCCAGACCGAGCAGGCAACCGCGAAACCGGGCGCGTCGGGCAGCGTCGGTCATGGCGTTGCGCCAGCCGCCTTTGCGGCGCGGGCAGCCTGTTGCTCGACCAGGGTGAGCGCGACGTTGTCACGCAGATAAGCCGGCTCCACCCGTTCCGGCGCCACGCCTTCGCCGCGCCGCAGGGCCGGCACCGCGAGCGTGAGCAGATCGGCCGCCCGCGGGAGGGCGGCTGCATCGACGCTGGTCAAGCGCGCGGCAAAGCGCTGTTGCAGCAGCGCATCGGCAGCCGCCAGGCCGGTGCCGACGCCGGCAATACCCACTGCAGCGCCCGTGTCGGGCAGCACGAGCGCGTCCGGCGCGCACACCACTTCCGGTGCCAGGTCGAGCAACGTGTCGCCATTGCGCGCAAAGACACCGGCATACACCTCGCCCATGCGTGCATCGATGCAGGCCAGCACCTGGCTCGCTTCGGCAGGCGCACGCAGGGCCAGTACCTGCAGCGTGGAAACGGCCAGCACCGGCAGATCCAGCGCCAGCGCGATCCCTTGCGCCAGGCCGATCGCCAGACGCACGCCAGTGAACGCGCCGGGGCCGCGGCCAACCGCAATCGCGTCGAGCTGGCGACGGGCGATGCCTGCATCGGCCAGCAGTTGTTCGGCCCACGGCAGCGCCAGTTCGGCGTGGCGGCGCGGCGCCAGTTCGAAGCGCTCGATCACGCGACCGTCGACATGCAAGGCGACGGAACAGGCTTCGGTGGATGTCTCGAAGGCGAGGACGTTCATGGCGGGGCCGCAATCAGGAAGAAGAAGATCGGTCGCCGCCGACCGGCAACGCGAGCGCGCCATTCTCGCCCACCGCCGGTTCAACGCCAAAAAACGCCTGCACATCGGCAATGGCATGCGTGCGCGCAAACGGCGGCAGCGACTTCATGAAGGTGCGGCCGTAGCTCTTGTTCACCAGCCGCGGGTCGCACAGCACCAGCACGCCACGGTCGGTTTCGCTGCGGATCAGCCGGCCCACGCCCTGCTTGAGCGCGATCACCGCCTGCGGCAACTGCTCATCGCGGAACGGGTTGCCGCCCTCGCGACGGATCGCATCCAGGCGCGCTTCGAACACCGGGTCGTCGGGTGCGGCGAATGGCAGCTTGTCGATCACCACCACGCTCAAGGCGTCGCCCACCACGTCCACGCCCTCGCGGAAACTGGCCGAGCCCAGCAGCACGCCATTGCCGGAATCGCGGAAGCGCTGCAGCAAGGTCGCGCGCGGCGCCTCGCCCTGCACGAACAAGGGCCATGGCGCGCCGCGTAAGGCTTCGGCCGCTTCGCGCAGCGCGCGGTGCGAGGCGAACAGCAAGAACGCACGGCCGTTGGAGGCTTCCAGCACCGGCGTCAGCGCGCCGATCAAGGCAGTGCCGAACCCGCGTGCGGCCGGATCGGGCAGGTTCGGCGGCAGGTAGCACAAGGCCTGACGCGCCCAATCGAACGGGCTGGGTTGCAGCAAGGTCACCGGATCGCTCAGGCCCAGCCGCTGCGCGATGTGGTCGAATTCGCCGCCCACCGCCAGCGTGGCCGAGGTGAATACCCAGGCGGCCTGCGACTTTTCGCGGTGGTCGCGCAGTGGGCCGGATACATCCAGGGGCGTGCGCTGACAGCGGAAGCCGCGCGGGCTGAGTTCGTACCAGAGCACATCGTTGTCGACCGTCTCTTCCGGCGGATCCTGCGCGAAATCGGCCACCGGCAGATCTTCGCCCAGCCAGCGCGACAGGCGGTTCAACGCTTCTTGCGCACGTGCCGTGCAGCCGTCGAAACCCGGTGAAGCCTCACGCAATGGCAGCAGGGACTCGCCCAACCGCGCCAGCGACGACAGCACGGCATCGAACCCCTCGCGCACCTGCGGCTTGGCCAGCGCACGCCATTGCGTGCCACGTGGCGGCAGCCCTTCCATTCCGGCGCGCAGGCTGCGCAAGGCCTCGTCCAGCGCCAGGATCGGTGCCTGCAGGCTGGCCTGCGCGCCGGCAACCAGGCGCGCTTCGACCATGCAATCGCGCGCCAGCTCCTGCCATGGCCGCATGCCGAAACTTTCGCCGAAGAAATTGGCCGCCAGTTCCGGCAACTGATGCGCCTCGTCGATGACGAAGGCCTGCGCACCGGGCAGGATTTCGCCGAAACCCTCCTGTTTGAGCGCCAGATCGGCCAGCAGCAGGTGGTGATTGACCACCACCAGATCGGCCGCCTGCGCACGCTGGCGCGCCTGCACCACGAAGCATTCGCTGTAGAACGGGCAGTCGGTGCCCAGGCAGTTGTCGACGGTGGAGGTCACCATCGGCAGCAGCGGCGAGTCGTCCGGCAAGGCTTCCAGCTCGGCCATGTCGCCGAACTGGGTGCGCCCGCTCCAGGCCACGATGCGCTGGAACTGCGAGACCTGTTCGGGCGTGGCAAAGCGCGGTTCGCCACGTGCCTGCTGGGTGCGGTACTTGCACAGGTAGTTGGCGCGGCCCTTCAACAACGCACTGCGCAGCCCCACGCCCAGCGCGGCGCGCACACGCGGCAGATCGCGATGGAACAGCTGATCCTGCAGCGCGCGCGTGCCGGTGGAGACGATGGTCTTGAGCCCGGACAGCAACGCCGGCACCAGATAGGCGTAGGTCTTGCCGGTGCCGGTGCCGGCCTCTGCCAGTAATACATCGCGCTGCTCGAACGCCTCGGCAATCGCCCCGGTCAGGCGCAACTGCGCAGCACGCGGCGCGAACGCGTCGAGCTGGCGCGCAAGCGCCCCGCCCTCGCTGAGCGCTTCGATGCTGGCAGTGGCAAGTTGGGACATGGGACCGAACGAAAAACGGACAGGAAGCACGACAGCCTAGCGCGTGCGCGGTGACGCTGCCCGGGTTGCGCTTGATGGATTGCGCACATCCCGCTGCTGCGCCAGCAACCGTCAGGTGCTCCGGCTGTGCTTGCTGAAACCGCACCGGGCAGCCAGGAGCCCCCTCCTCACCTTGGCCTCGAAGTGCTGCAGGCATTCCAAGCACACGAAGGACACGGCCATCCCAGGCATCCACCGCGCCCACCTTGCGGTGTCCGCAGTCGCTACGATCGCCGGCCTTAGTACCGCTTCACGCCTGGCACGGTGCAACCGGCAATCTGCGCCTTGGCAGAGGCGGCGTTTTCCTTTTCGCCACGCGCCAGACGCGACTGCTCGATGGTCGCCCAATGCCGACGGCACAACGGCCCGGTCTTGGACCCCAGGTCGATCGCCTGCTTGGCGAAGCGTTCGGCCGCCGGCCAGTCGGCCTGCAGCACGGACACTTCCGCGCGTTCCTGCAGGATCGCCGGGTCGCCCGACACCAGGCCCAGCGCCTGATCCAGTGCCGCAGCGGCGCCGGCCAGATCGCCGGCCTGGCGTTTGCTCTTGGCGGTCTCGCGCAAATCATCCACCTGCGGGTCGCGCAGCGGCTGCACCGACAGTTCGGTGTCGTCCGCGCCGGCTTCGCGTTCGATCAGCAACAGCCGCTGGGTCGGGGTGGTCGGGTCCACCGGGGTCGGCGGCGGCGCGGGTGGTGCGCTGACGCAGGCGGTGAGTGCGGCCAGGACGCCGATCGGGGCGAGCAAACGGTGCATTCGGTTCATGGGGTCGTTCCAATCAACGCGTGGGTGGGGCCGCGGCAGGTGCAGCGGCAGGGTCTTCGGGCTTCTTTTCCAGACCGAAGAAGCGGCGCCAGCCACCGCCGCTGGATTGTTCGGCAGGTGCGGCCGCTTCGCCGGGCGCGCCCTCGATCGACGGCGCGTTGCCCGCGCACGGTGCGTAGGCCGGCGTGAAGCCGACCACGAACGGGAACTGGCGCGCGCCCGGGCACCCCGGGTCGGTCACGCCGGTGCCGCTGGCGTCCACCCACTGCCAATCCAGGCCTTTGCCGCTGACCTTCAATGGCGCACTCGGCAAGCGGGCGAAGATGCTCGACCACACCCGCATCGCGCCGGTGGCGCCATACAGGCCGGTTTCGGCGTTCTGGTCGTTGCCCATCCAGATCACCGCCAGATGGTCGCCGGTGTAGCCGGCATACCAGCTGTCGCGACCGTCGTTGGAGGTACCGGTCTTGCCGGCCGGCGACAGGCGCCCCAGGCCATCGCCCAGCAGCTGTCGCGCGGTGCCGTTGCTGACTACCTGCTGCAGACCGATGCTGATGAGGTTGGCGGCCACCGAATCGCCCTCCTGCGCCGGTGCCGGGGTCTTGTCGTAACGCTTGAGCAGCTTGCCCTGCGGATCGAGCACGCCGCGCACCGCATGCAGCGGCTGGATCTCGCCGCCGGCCGCCAGGAACTGGTAGAGCTGCGCCATGCCGTACGGGCTCTGGTCGGTCGCGCCCAGGATCAGCGACGGATTCGAGTCGGCCTTGATGCCGGCAAGCACCTGGATCAACTGGGCGATACGATCGGCGCCGACCTGCATGCCCACCCGCACCGTGGCCTGGTTGTAGGAATGCGCCAGCGCATCCACCAGCCGCACCGTGCCATGGCTGCGGCTGTCCGAATTGCCCGGCGACCAGGTCTTGCCGCGGCTGAGCTGCACCGTGACCGGCGAATCGTCGACCCAGCTGGACAGTGCCCAGCGGTCCGGCGAAGCCAGCGCCAGCATGTAGACGAAGGGCTTGAGCAGCGAGCCCACCGGACGCTGCGCCTCCACCGCACGATTGAAGCCCGGCTTGGCCACATCGCGGCTGCCGACCACCGCCAACACATCGCCGTTATGCACGTCGGTGAGCACCAACCCCGCCTGCAGCGGCGGTCGCTTCTTGTTGTCCAGCCGCTTGATGGTGCCGGTCACTGCGCCCTCGGCATACGCCTGCGCCGACGGCGACATGCCGGTAAGCACGCTCATGCCGGCGCCCTGCAGCACGCCTTCCGGATAGTCGTGCGCCAGCTGGCGCCGCACCAGGTCCACATACGCCGGGAAACGGTTGGCAGCGACCAGGCCAGGCTCGGTCGGCACGCCCAATGGCGCAGCCAGCGCGCGCTTGTATTCGGCGTCGTTGATCAGATTGTTTTCGTGCAGCTTGCCGAGCACGAAATTGCGCCGGTCCAGCGCGCGTTCCGGGTTGCGCCGCGGGTCGTAGTACGACGGTCCCTTGACCAGCCCGATCAACAATGCGATCTGCTCGGTGGTCATCGAATTGAGTTCGCGACCGAACCACAGTTCCGCGCCCGACGACACACCGTGGATCGCCTGCCCACCGCGCTGGCCCAGATAGACCTGGTTGAGATAGGCCTCCAGGATGGTGCGCTTGTCGTAACGCGCCTCCATGATCACCGCGTACAGAATCTCGTTGAACTTGCGCGTGAGCGTCTGTTCCTTGCCGATGCCGAGCAGGCCGCTACGGGCCAACTGCTGGGTCAGGGTGCTGGCGCCCTGGCGGACATGGCCGCCGGAACGCGCCATGATCCAGGCCGCGCGCACCATGCCGCTCAGGTCGATGCCGTGATGGCTGTTGAAGTCGCGGTCTTCCACCGCCTGCAGGCCGGTGACCAGCAGCTCGGGCACTTCCTCCATGCGCACCAGGCGGCGCTCTTCCTGCTTCTGACCGTACAGGGTGGCAATGCGCGCCGGGTCCAGGCGTGCGTTTTTGAGCGCTTTGCGGTCGCCGGCGTCGCGCAGGCTGGCCACGCGCCCACCGGCCAGGCTGACGTCGATACGGCGCGCCGGCACGCGTCCATCCACATCGATGTAGCCGCGGCTGGCGATGGTGAAGCGGCTGCCGTCCTGCTGGTAGGTGCCGGCCAGCGTCGCCTGACCGTCGTCGCGGTACGACGCCGCGTCCAGCTCGGTCTTCAGGGTGGCCGCATCCAGTGCGTTGCCCGGTACCAGCACTAAGGGCCGGCCGTACACGCGGGTGGGGATCTGCCAACGCAGTTCGCCAAAGCGCTGGGTGACCTGCTTGTTCAGATACACCGTATAGGGAATCAGGAAACCGAGCGCCAGTGCGAACGCGGCAAATCCCCAGACGATGAGTCTGCGTTGCCAGCGGGAGCCTTGCGCGTTGGTGTCGTCCTCGAAATCGTCGGGAGCGTCGTTGTCGTGGCGTCGGGGCACAGGAATGCGAGAATGTAGAGTCAGGCGAGTCTAGCGCAGCGCTGTCATGGCTGTGACCTGCCGGGCCCGTCGGCCGTTAAGAGCGGCTAACAAAACGACCGATGCCGCTTCGCTAGGCGCGACGTGTTCTCGGCAGCAGCAGGCATGGGTCGCACACTGCGCTGGCAGATGCAACGATTGCCTCGACCCGCGCTCTGCTCGCCACGTTTCACTGCCACACCACGCTGGAGTTCCAACGCAATGTCGATGTCTTTGGCCGATGCGCGCTATCTGTTCAATCGCGTCCTCGGTCTGATCCACCGCAGCGTGGCCAGCATGCGCACGCGCGGCTGGCGCGCCACCTGGCAACGCATTCGCGTGCACACGCAGGCGCCTCCGGTCGTCCTGGGCACGCCGCTGTGGCTGCCGCAGGCCGCCCCGTTCGCGGCGTTCGCGCTGCCGCACAGCCCTACCCCGCGGGTGACGGTGGTGATTCCGGTCTACAACCACATTGCGCACACCTTGGCCTGCCTGCGCGCGCTGGCGGCGCATCCGCCGCTGCTGAGTGTGGAAATCATCGTCGTGGACGACGGCAGCAGCGACGCCACCGCTGAACAGTTGCCGCAGATCGCCGGTCTGCAGTATCACCCGCGTGCGAGCAACGGCGGGTTCATCGCGGCCTGCAACGACGGTATCGCACTGGCCGGCGGCGATTTCGTGGTGCTGCTCAACAACGACACCATTCCGCAGCCCGGCTGGCTGGACCGGTTGATCGACACCTTCGCCCGGTATCCGGCCGCCGGCCTGGTCGGCGCGCAACTGGTGTATCCGGACGGGCGCCTGCAGCAATCCGGCGGCGTGGTCTTCGGCGATGGCAGCGCCTGGAGCTACGGCCGCTTTGGATCGTCCGAAGACCCACGCTATGCATATGTACGCGCGATGGACTACTGCTCGGGCGCGGCAATCGCGCTACCGCGCACGCTGTTGCACACGCTGGGCGGGCTGGACCGGCGCTACATGCCGGCGTATTACGAAGACACCGATCTGGCGTTTGCAGTCCGCGCGGCCGGATATCAGGTGCTGGTGCAGCCGGCCAGCGTGGTGGTGCATGACCGAACCAATGAGACGAAAACGGGATCAGTGGTTGCGGAGCATCAAAGGCAATTCGCCAAAAAATGGGCACTGCAACTCGGCAAACAAGTCCAGCAACCAGTGCTGCCCGGGCCGGCACTGCTGCACCGCCACCAGCGACAGGTCTTGATCCTGGACGAATGCGTGCCGCAGCCGGACCGCGACTCAGGCTCGCTGCGGCAGTTCAACCTGATCCGACTGCTGCGCGAAGAAGGCGCGCATGTCGTCTTCGTGCCGACACGCCGCGAACACGCCGGGCGCCACACCCAGGCATTGCAGCAGCTCGGTGTCGAAGTCTGGTACGCGCCGTTTCTCGAAGGCATCGGCAGCTGGCTGCGCAGCCATGGTGCGCGATTTGCGGTGGTGCTGCTGGTGCGCCACCACGTGGCGCATGCCTGCCTGCCGTTGCTCAGGCAATATGCGCGCCAGGCGCGCACCTTGTTCGATACCGTCGACCTGCATTACCTGCGCGAACGACGCGGTGCCGAGCTGGCCGGCGATGCCAATCTGCTGCGTAGCGCAGAACGCACCCGCGTGCGCGAGCTCGAGATCATGGCGGCCACCGATGTCACCTTGTTGGTGTCTGCCGCAGAACAGGCGCAGTTGCGCGCGGACGCGCCACACATCCGCACTGCCCTGCTGTCCAACCTGCATGAGGTCGCCGGTAGCGGCCACAGCTTCGCGCAGCGCCGCGGCCTGGTCTTCGTCGGCGGCTTTCGTCATCCGCCGAATGTGGATGCGGTACAGTGGTTCATCAGTGAGATCTTTCCGCAGGTCCGTGCGCAGCTGCCCGAGGTGGTCTTCCACTGCATCGGTGCCGACCTGCCCGACGCCCTGAAATTGTTGGCCGACGAATGCCCCGGCGTGCGGCTGCATGGTCACGTTCCGGATCTGGTTCCGTTCATGGACAGCGCACGTATCGCGGTGGCGCCTCTGCGTTTTGGCGCGGGCGTGAAAGGCAAGATCAATCTGAGCATGGCGCACGGCCAGCCGGTGGTCGGCACCACCTGCGCGGTGGAAGGCATGCACCTGCGCGATGGCGAGGATGTGTGCGTCGCCGACGATGCCGAAGCGTTCGCCGCTGCAATCGTGCGGCTGTATCAAGATGCGACGTTGTGGCAGCGCTTGGCCGACAACGGCTTGCGCAACGTGGCCGAGCATTTTTCGCTGGACGCAGCACGGGCGACGGTACGCGAGTTCTTTATTACAGGGTGAGCAGGTGGCTGGGGATTGGCGCCTGGATCGTTTGCATCACGAAACGCCGCAGTACACGCAGTGATTGGCGCTTGATCCGCCTGCGCCGCATCGCGAGGCTGCGCACCTAGTCCGCCCTGAACAACTCG
>NZ_JAGHWR010000001.1:0-84940 GCF_017746155.1 Xanthomonas sp. D-36-1 | reverse complement strand
GCTGCCACGGAACAACCTGCTCCATCTCGGCAAGAAAGATCTCGCGCCGGGTCTGCTTACGCTTGCCCAAGCCCTCAGCGTCACCGAACGTCAGCTGCATGGATGAATCCTCTACATAAGGCGATAGTGTCGCGCATCTGCGGTGAGTTGATCAGCCTTCCCTAGAGCGAGACGCTTTGATTGCATTCCGCGTAATAGATCATCGCTCCTGACGGGAGATCTACCAAGAGGTGAAAGCAGGGCTTCTTGGATGTTGAGGGAGTTGGCGTGGAATCCGTACCCTCACCCCAAGCCCTCTCCCGGAGGGAGAGGAGCTAACAGCCCGCTATTGGTTTCTGCCATGGCTCAGAACTTGTAATTCACACCCAGCACAAACGTGCCGCCCCATTCGATGTATTCCAGCGGGCGGTCCTTGGTTTCTGCGTACGTGCGATACGGCGAGTTGCTGAGGTTGCTGGCCTGCAGCAGCAGGGTCAAGCCGGACAGGCTGCTGGCTTCGCTGAAGTTGTAGCTGATTTGTGCGTCGGTGATGTTTTCGCCGACCACGTAGCGCAGCGTGCGGTTGCCGTTGAAATTGCCGATTTCGCCGATGAAGTCCGAGCGCCGACGCTGGCTGACACGCGCTTCGAAGCCCTTGTGCTCGTAGTAGGCGGTCAGGTTGTAGACGCGCTTGGACAAGCCGGGCAGACTGATCTCACCGTCGCCCACGCTGGAGGCGCTTTCCGGGTCGCGGATCTTGACGTCGCTGTCGTTGAAGGTGGCGCTGGCCTGGATGCCGAAGCCTTGCAACGGCGCGAAGATCAGCTCCAGCGGCAGCGAGGCGGTGAGTTCGACGCCGCGCAAGGTGCCGCCCTTGCCGTTGAACGGGGCGCTGAAGGTGCCGGTGGTCAGCACCGGGGCAGAGCCCGGCGGCGGCACGTAGCCGGCCACCAGTGCGGAGAAATCGTAGTTGTCGCGGCTCTGGGTGTAGATGTAGCTCTTGAGGTCCTTGTAGAAGAACGCCGCGGCCACGTAAGCGCGGTCGGCAAAATACTTCTCGTAGGAGATGTCCAGGGCGTTGGCGCGCCACGGATCGAGCATGGGGTTGCCGCCGCTGGCGCCGGGGCGCCCGGTCGAGGTGTCGACACCGAATTCCAGCGAGGCACGCAGTTGATCCACGCGCGGGCGTGCGACCTGCTTGGCCATCGCAAAGCGCAACGTCTGCTCGTACGGGAACTGGAATGCCAGGTTCAGGCTGGGCAGCCAGTCGCGATAGGTCTTGCCATCGTCGATGGGCCGCACCTCGCTACCGGCCGGCTGCGAGGCGTCCCAGTAGTTGGCCTGCGAGGACTGGTCTGCACATTGCAACTGCACGCCAATATTGCCGCGCACACCCACTTCGCCCCACTCGGTATTGATATTGGCGCGCAGCCAGGCGGTGGTGATTTTTTCTTCCACCGTCCAGGCCTTGGACACCAGGAACGAGGCGTCGTCGCTGGGGTTGAACACCATGTAGCGCGCCACCGTGGCCGGCACATTCCATGCTGGCAGGGAACCGAGACCGGCGAAGCCGAGATTGACCGGTGCGTACTGCAGGTCCGCCGCCACCGTGGCCTCGCCCTGTGCGCCCAGGGTGATATTGCCTTCGGGCTGGGTCTTCTGCTTTTCGCGATCGGCGTAGTTGATGCCCACATCCAGATCCGAGAACCAGCTCAGCGCTTCGGGCATCGGGAAGCTGGCCTGCAGGCGCGCGCCCTTTAGCACGTCTTCCACGCGCGGCACCTTACCGTAGCCGGAGCCGTAGATGGTGTTGGTGAGGAACAGCTCATCCGGATTGGAATAATTCATGCCCGGCGACAGCTGCGAAAAGCCGTTGCCGACAACCGACACGCCCACGGTGTCCAGCTGCGGCATGGGGGCGCGCTGAAGATTGTTTTCCAGGTTCAGTTCGTCGCGAGTGGCCTTGGAGTAGTTCAGGTCCGCGACGATCTTGACGGCGCCGGCTGTGATTTCGTTGTTCCAGCCAAAGGCGTCGATCTTGTCTTCGCGCTTGTTGTACATGCCGCGCACCAACGGATAGACGCCGCTGGCATCGCCGCCGATGAAGGTATTGCTATCGTTGACGCGCACGTTGCTGATGTTCAGGCCGGGCGTGTAGCCGCCATTGTAGTTGCTCAGGTTGAGCTCGAACTGGTTGGCGGTGTCGATCTGCTCGGCTTCGGTGTGGAAGGCATCGAGCGTGCTGGTCCAGGCATTGGACGGGCGATACTGCAGCGTGGCCATGACGCCGTCGCGCTTCTGATTGCCGGTGCGTCGCAAGGCCTTGATGCCGTCGGAGAAATACACACCGTCGCTGACGCCAGGACGCTGGCGCTGCGCGTTGACCTGCTGCCACGGTTCGTACAGGCCCACCTGGTTTTCCTGGATCGGCATGTCGGTGTGCGCGTAACCGATGGTCAGGCCGATGGTGCGGTCTGCGAATTGGTCGATGTAGCTGACATTGAAGCGGTTGCCGTACGGGTCGACGTTGGCGGCCTTGCCCAAGGAATTGCGCTGATAGCGGCCACCGATGGCGATCACGCGCTCGTTGTAGCTCAGCGGGCGGGCGGTCTGCATGTCCACGGTGCCCGACAAGCCTTGACCGACCAGGCCGGCATCGGGGGTCTTGTAGACGGTGACGCCGCTGACCAGTTCGGACGGGTATTGGTCGAATTCCACGCTGCGGTTGTCGCCGGTGCTGACCACTTCGCGCCCGTTGAGCAGCGTGGTGGAAAAGTCCGGCGACAGGCCGCGCACGCTGATGACCTGCGCACGGCCGGCAACGCGTTGCGCAGCCAGGCCGGGCAGGCGCGCCAGCGATTCGGCGATACTGACGTCCGGCAGGCGACCGATGTCTTCGGCCGAGATGGCTTCCACGATCGACGTGGAGTCGCGCTTGACCGAGATGGCGCCTTCGATTGCGCGGCGCAGGCCGGTGACCTGGACCTTGTCCAGGTCGGTGACCGCACCAGCAGTCTGTTCGGACGCGCCTTGTTGGGCGTCGCTTGCTTGTGCAGGCGCTGCCGTTTGCGCGGCTACCCATGTCGGTGCCATGGCAACAGCCAGGGCGATACTCAGCGCGGAGCGCTTGTGTCTCAACATTTTCCCCTCCCAGGTACATGTTGTTTCTGATTTTTGATCCGGCAGATGCCTGGATGTCATGCGTCGCGCGCCACGATGGACGTTACGCGACTGCGACGTATGGTAGACACGGCACCTGGGTGCAAACGTGCACTGCATAAGTATTCACTGCGGTGTTGCGCGATGAAATCGATTCCATCCAGGGCCATGCCGGCGACAGCACGGCGATTGCGCTCGGTAACGACATGGTGCGCGATGCGCAGCAGCGGTACGAGCGCTGCGCCGTGCAATCGATCGCGCCGGCTGTGCATGCCGGCGCCCACGCGATGGCGTAGTCAGCGTTTGCCACCCATCGGAACAAAGCGAATGGCCTGACCACCGCCCGGTGCCAGACGTAGCTCCAACGTATCGGTACTGCTGACCTGACGTTCTTCGCGCACGAAGGCGAACGGGTTGCTGGCATAGTCCGCGCCGTCGCCATCGCGATAGATCTGCGCGGTGTAGCGAACGCCGGGTTCGAGAAAGCCCAGCGGCACCTGCAGCAGGCGGCCGTGTTCGTCGGTGATGCTGCCCAGGAACCAGTCGCGGCTATGCCGGTCCTTGCGTGCGATGGTGACGTAATCGCCTACCTCGCCATTCAGCGCACGGGTCTGGTCCCAGTCCACTGCCACGTCTTCGATGAAGCGAAACGCGTCGCGGTGTTGCAGATAGTGCTCGGGCAGATCGGCGGCCATCTGGATCGGGCTGTAGAGCGTCACATACAGCGCCAACTGACGCGCCAACGTGCTGGGAATCGCCTGGCCGTTGCGGCCCTTCAGGCTGACGATGCCAGGCGTGTAATCCATCGGCCCTGCGAGCAGCCGGGTAAACACCAGGTTGACTTCGTGCTCGGGCGGATTGGGCGGCTGGCCCCAGGCGTTGTATTCCATGCCACGCGCGCCTTCGCGCGAGATCCAGTTGGGATAGGTACGGCGCAGCCCGGTGTCCTTGATCGGCTCGTGCGCATTGACCGCGATGTGGCGTTGCGCTGCTTCCTGCACCACGTGCAGGTGGTGACGCGCCATCCATTGCCCATCGTGCCATTCGCGCAGCGGCGTGCCGCCCGCGGGATTGCGCCGCTCCACCTGGCCGTCGTCGCAGACATAGCCGGTCTTGACCGAGTCCACGCCGAAGCGCGCATACAAGTCCATCGCTTCGGCGATTTGATCTTCGTAATGGTCCACTGCGCACCCGGTTTCATGATGGCCGATCAGGTGTACGCCCTTGCCGGCGGCGTACTTGCTGAGTGCGGGCAGGTCGAAATCCGGCGTGGGCCGGGTGAAATCGAAGCTGCCGCCATTGCCGAACCATTCCCCGTCCCAGCCGGGATTCCAGCCTTCGACCAGCACGCCGCGAAAGCCGTGGTCGGCGGCGAAGTCGATATAGCGTTTTGTCGTCGCGGTGGTTGCGCCGTGTTTGGGGCCAGTGGCCCAGGTCTGTTGATTGAGATGCATCGACCACCACACGCCCACATACTTGGATGGCTTGATCCAGCTCACCTCGCCCAGCACATTGGGCTCGTTGAGGTTGAGGATGAGGTTGGATTCCACCAGGCCGGTGGCCTGATCGGCGATCTGCAGCGTGCGCCATGGCGTATCGAAGGGCAGGCTGCGGCGTACCTTCCAGCCTTCGGCCGCCGGCGACAGCTGCGCGCGCAGGCGCTGGTTGTCGGTGCGGCGCAGCCACATGCCGGCGTAGTCGACCAAGGCCGCTTCATGCAGTGCGATGTGCAGCCCGCTGTCGGTGCGCAGCGTGAGTGGCGTATGCGCCAGTGCAACCTGGTTCAACGGCGTGTGCCGATACAGATATTCGTAGTGGATCGGCTCGCCTGCGGGAATCCACCACGCATCGGCAGGTTGCGCGATGGCGAATTCGGTTACTTCCTCGTCGATGACTGCCTCGCGCATACCTGCTTGCTTGGGGAAGTGATAGCGCAGGCCCAGCCCGTCGTCGTAGACGCGGAAGATCACCTCGAAGGTGCGCTGCGCACCGTCGCGCTCGCCCAGGCTCACGCGCAATTCGTTGTAGTGATTGCGCACCAGCCGCGTTTCGCCCCAGGGCTGCTCCCAGGTGTCGTCGTGACTTTGACGTGTCTGTGCAAGTACGACCATGCCGCGGTCCAGCCGGCCGTCGCGTAGCTCGAAGCCCAGCCGCGAGCGTTGCACCACCGCCTCGCCCAGGCGCTGCACGCGGTAATAAGGCGTGCCGCCATCCACGTCCAGGCTGACCTGCAACACCTTGTTCGGCGACTCCACGCTGACGGTGGTGACTTCGGCATGCAGCTGCGGCGCAGCACCGCCGAACAGCGTGAGGACCAGCAGCTGGGCGATCCATGCGGCGCCCAGTGTCGAGTGCGCTCGACGTGAAGACAGCGGCATATCCCCTCCCAAGGTGACCGTTGCGCAAGCAGTGACTATGCAGTGCCTCGCAGTGGATGCGCCGTGGTGCGCACTGCTGGAAACCCATGAATACGTATGCAGTGGTGCGGAACAGCGAAGTGCGCGTCTACCATGGCGCCACGGCACCTGGGAGGGTCCGCGCCCGTGGCACGTCCGTGCCGCGCACCACAACGCGTGCAACGAGGGAGGAAGGCCGACGGCGCAAGCTGTCTTGCCGCTTCGATGTTGAAGATGATCTGCATGGCTGCAACGCTGGGCGTTGTGGCAAGCTCGCCGGCGCTGGCCGACGAACTGGAATTTCAAGGACGCCGGGCCCAAGCGCAGGCGTTGGACGATGGCAGCTTCGTGTTGCGCTGGCCGCAAGGCGAACGCCGCATTGCGGCACAACCGATGCGAACGCACACAGCCAGCCCGCTTTTCGACGCCTTGTTCGCGCTGGCACAGCAGGAAATGGCCGATGACCGGGTCGAGGCGATCCGCGACCCCGCCTTCAACGATGGCAAGCCGGTGCCGTGCGCCTGCTTCGAAACCGGCGAGCGCTGGCCCTACGTGTGGACGCGCGATGTCAGTTTTGCGGCCGATCTTGCGTTGGCGCAGCTGGAGCCGGAGCGCACGCGCAATGCACTGCGCTTCAAGCTCTCTGCCGCACGCGATGGGCGCACGCCGGGACTGTTCGTGGCGCAGGACACCGGCTCCGGCGGCAGCTGGCCGATCAGCAGCGACCGAGTGGTATGGTTCCTCGCCGCACGCGGCCTGCTGGACGACAAACCGTTTGCCGAACAGGTCTGGCAGTCGCTACAGGCAACGATCGCGCAGGACCGCGATGCGGTGTTCGATGCGCAGATCGGCCTCTACCGCGGCGAAACCTCGTTTCTGGATTGGCGAGAACAGACCTACCCGGACTGGACGCGCGAGGACGTGCGCTTCATTGCCGAATCCTTTGCGCTCTCCACCAACGTGCTGCATTACCAGGCATTGCGGCTGGCCGAACAGGTGGCGCGCCAGCATGGCGATGCACGCGCTGCGCAGTACGCGCAGTGGGCCGATGCACTGCGCCAGGCCATCGACAGGCGTTTCTGGGATGCGCGCAGCAGCCAATACGTCAGTTATCTCGGCAGCGCAGCGCATCCGGTGCGCTACGCCAAGGTGGATCTGCTCGGCCTCTCGCTGGGCGTGCTGGCCGATGTGTTTCCGCCACAGCGGGCACGCCTTGCGTTGCGCACTTACCCGATGGTCGCGGGTGGCAGCCCGGTGGTGTGGCCGCAAGAGGCAGTGCAGCCGATCTACCACAACCGCGCTGTCTGGCCGTTCGTCAGTGCCTATGCGCTACGCGCCGCACGCACCCTGGATGACGCACCACGCATCGCGTTGGAGTTGCAATCGCTGATGCGCGGTAGCGCGCTGGCGGGCTCCAACATGGAAAACTACGAGATGCAGAGCCTTGCGGTGCACGTGGAAGAGGGCGCACGCAGTGGCCCGGTGGTGAACTCGCCACGCCAGCTGTGGTCGGTGGCGGGTTATCTGTCTGCAGTGCGGGAGGGTGTGTTCGGCCTGTCGGCCGATGGCAACGTACAGCCGAAGTTGCCGCGGTCCTTGCTACCCCTGTTGTTTGGCGAGGCCAAGCAGATCGTGCTGGAACAGGGCGCACGACGGTACGTGCTGCAGCGCCCGGCAAACGATACCGGCGAGTTGCTGGTGGCAGGACGCATCGAACGGCAGGGTCAGACCACGCTGGTGCAGTTGGTTGGGCGCAATACCGACCTCACGCCGCCACCGCGACCGGAGCAGGTGTTCGCACCGCAGACGCCACAGGCGCCGGTCGCGCAACAGATCGGCAACACGTATCGCATCGGTATTCCGGAAGGAACAACGCTGTATCTGGACGGCCGCGCACTCGATGCCAGCGCGCACTGGGATCTTCCCGACGATGGCCTGCTGCATGTGCTCAGCCTGACCCGGCGGCGCGATGGTCTGGAGTCGCTGCATAGCCCATCGTTGACGCTCGGCCCACTGCAGCAGTTGCCAGGCAGCCAGCGCTGGAGCTGGCGTCCGGCACGTGCAGGCGTGCATCGGGTGTCGCTGCGTTACCGCAACGACAACGGCCCGATCAATACCGGGGTCACCGCCGCGGTCAAACAGCTGGTGCTGGAATGCCCAGGCAAACCCGCGCAATCGCAGGTCATCGTGATGCCGCATAGCGTGGGCGAGCAGCTCTCCACGCAGGTCACTTTCGATGCGGTGGCGGGGCAGGCCTGCACGTTCCGGCTCGAGAACGGCTTCAACATGAGCGCGTTGGCGCACTTTGCGCAGTACAACGGCGGCCGCGGCGGCCGCGATGGCGTGGTCAATGCGGCGCAGGTCAGTGCGTTGTTGGTCGGGCCTGCAGCACGCGTGGAGGTTGCGCCATGAACGCCAAGCCACGCTTGGATTTCTGGCAGATCTGGAACATGTGCTTCGGCTTTCTCGGCATCCAGTTCGGCTTCGCACTGCAGAACGCCAATGCCAGCCGTATCTTCCAGACCCTGGGCGCGCAGGTCGACGACGTGCCCGGCCTGTGGATTGCTGCACCGCTCACCGGCCTGATCGTGCAGCCGGTCATCGGTTACCTGTCCGATCGTACCTGGACTCGGTGGGGTCGCCGGCGTCCCTATTTCATGGTGGGCGCTGTCTTTACCACGCTGGCCTTGCTGGTGATGCCCAACGCGCCGATGCTCTGGGTGGCCGCCGGCACGCTGTGGGTGCTGGATGCATCGATCAACATCTCGATGGAGCCGTTCCGTGCGCTGGTGGGCGACCAGTTGCCGCCGTCGCAACGGCCGACCGGCTATGCAATGCAGAGCTTCTTCATCGGCGTCGGCGCGATCGTCGCGAGTTTTCTGCCCTGGCTGCTGACCCATTGGGGCATTGCCAACACCGCGCCGCCAGGCCAGTTGCCCGACAGCGTGCGCTACGCGTTCTACCTCGGTGCAGCGGTGCTGTTCCTGTCGATCACCTGGACCGTACTGCGCACGCGCGAGTACAGCCCAGAGCAGCTTGCCGGTTTTGACGATGCGCATCCGCCTCTCGCGCAGGTGGCAAGCACTGGCATGGCGCCGACATCCATGGCGAGCGTGCTGTGGTGCGGTCTGGGCGCGCTGCTCGCCGCGGCCATCGCCTGGCAGCACGGCGACCGCATGCTGTATGTGCTGGCCGGGTTGTGTTGCGCCTACGGCGTCCTGCTTGCCTTGGCCCGCATGTTGCCCGCCACCAGCATGCTGGTGGCGATCGTGCGGGACGTGCGCAGCATGCCGATGACGATGCGTCGCCTGGCCTGGGTGCAGTTCTTCTCGTGGTTTGCCTTGTTTGCGATGTGGATCTACACCACTGCTGCAGTGACGCAGGTGCATTTCGGTGCGAGCGACACCGCTTCGGCGGCCTACAACGATGGCGCAAACTGGGTCGGCGTGTTGTTCGGCGCCTATAACGGGTTTGCGGCATTGGCTGCAGTGGTGATTCCGCTGCTGGTGCGTGCGATCGGCTTGCGCTGGAGCCATCTGTGCAATCTGTGGCTGGGTGCCGCCGGCTTGTTGTCGATGCTGGTCATCCGCGACCCGCAGTGGTTGCTGCTGTCGATGCTGGGCGTCGGCTTCGCCTGGGCCTCGATCCTGTCGCTGCCGTATGCCTTGCTGTCAGACAGCGTGCCCGCTCCAAAGATGGGCGTGTACATGGGCATCTTCAATTTCTTTATCGTGATTCCGCAGTTGGTCGCGGCCAGCGCGCTAGGCTTTGTGCTGCGCGTGTGGCTGGGCGGGCAACCGATCTATGCATTGGCCATTGGCGGGCTCAGCCTGTTGATTGCGGGCGTGTGCGTGGCGCGGGTTCCAGTGGCCTCGGGAGGGCAATGATGCGCAGTGCGATGTATGTAGCGTTGACGATGTACGCAGGCGCGGCGACGGCGGCGCCTGCTGCCAAGGACTATTACGGCACCCTGGAGCCGTTCGCCGCCGAGGCGGTGTACTTCGTGGTGACCGACCGCTTCGTCAACGGCGATACCGGCAACGACCATCGCGATCAGGGCGGTGCGCATCGCAGCTTCGATGTGCCCACACCATGCGCCGACGGCAGCGAGGACAACATCGGCTATCTCGGTGGCGACTTCAAAGGCATCGTCGAGCATGCCGATTACATCCGCGACCTGGGCTTCGGGGCGGTGTGGATCACCCCGATCGTCGACAACCCCGACGAAGCGTTTACCGGTGGCAAGCCGATCACCTGCGGCAGCACGCTCAGCGATCATGGCAAGACTGGCTATCACGGCTATTGGGGCGTCAACTTCTACAAGCTCGACGAACATCTGCCCAGCCCGGGCCTGGATTTCGCCGGCTTTACGCGCGCCATGCACGCCAGCAAGCTAAAGGTCGTGTTGGACATCGTAGGGAACCATGGTTCGCCGGCCTACACCATGCCGCAGGCGCAACCCGGCTTTGGCAAGCTCTACGATGCACAGGGGCGCCTGCTCGCCGATCACCAGAATCTTGCGCCCGCGCAACTGGATCCGCAGCACAACCCATTGCATGCCTTCTACAACACCGGCGGCGGCCTGGCGGAATTGTCCGACCTCAACGAAAACAATCCGGCGGTGCTGGATTATCTGGCCGGCGCATACCTGCAGTGGATGGAGCAGGGCGCCGATGCGTTTCGCATCGATACCATCGGCTGGATGCCGGATCGCTTCTGGCATGCCTTCGTGGCGCGCATGCGTGAAAAACGCCCTGGCTTTTTCATGTTCGGCGAAGCCTTCGATTACGACGCCGACAAGATCGCTGGGCATACCTGGACGCGCAATGCCGGCGTCAGCGTGCTGGATTTCCCGCTGAAACAGCAGCTTGCCGCGGTGTTCGGTCATGAACAGGCCGGCTTCGAAAAACTCGCCGCGCCCCTGTTCCTGCGTCAAGGGCCCTATGCGAACCCCTACGCGTTGATGAGCTTCTACGACAACCACGACATGGCGCGTCTGGATGCCAGCGATAACGGATTTATCGACGCGCACAACTGGTTATTCACCGCCCGCGGCATTCCGGTGATCTATTACGGCTCGGAAATCGGCTTCATGCGTGGGCGTGCCGAACATGCCGGCAACCGTAATTACTTCGGCGTCGAGCGCATTCGCAGCGCACCGCAGAGCCCGATCTTCGGCCCGCTGCAACGCATCGCCCAGGTGCGTCGCAACACCCCGGCATTGCAGCGTGGCGTACAGCTCGATGCGCAGTTGCACGGCAATCAAGCCGCGTTCCTGCGCGTCTATCAGCATGCTGGTACAACCCAAACCGCATCGGTGCTGCTCAACAAGGCCGATACGGCCGCAAGCATCGAAGTGAAACGCTTCCTGCAGCCTGGCAGCTGGCGCGATGCGGTGAGTGGCGAGCAGCTGCAGGTGCAACGCAGGTTAGTGGCGCAGGTGCCGGCGCACGGCGTACGCGTGTTGCTCTCGGATGCACCGCTCACCGACCCGGCCCTGCGCAAGCAGCTCGATCTGCAGATGGCCGAGCAAGCCGCGCGCGATGCGCGCAACAGGTAGGAGCGCAGCCGGGCCGCTGCGGCATGATCGGTAACGCCCCGTCGCGCCCCAACTGGCGCGCTGTCCTGGGCCCCAATCCCGAATCAGCGCCTGACCGCCCCGTCCGCCGCTCGACCCGTCGTCGCATCGCCTGCCTCTGCGCCGGACGGCGCCCAACCCAGTGGCGGCTGCAGCCCGCTGCTGCGCGAGGAATCGCGTAGCGCCAGGCGCACCGGAATCGTGCGGCTCTGCGCCGCCTCGCCGCGAATCAAGGCAACCAGACTTTCCACCAGTAGCGTGCCGGCCTGCTTGGTGTCCTGCTGCACGGTCGACAACGCCGGCGCAACCGACGCGGCCAATGCAATATCGTCGAAGCCGCTGACCGCCACGTCCTGCGGCACCCGCAGGCCGCGCTCGCGCAGGGCGCGCATCGCACCGATGGCGATCAGGTCGCTGGCTGCGCACACCGCATCGAATGCATTGCCGCTGTCCAGCAATGCCAGGCACGCGGAGTAACCGGACAACTCGGTGGTGATCGCATCGAACTGCAGCGCCGGGTCGGCTGCGAGGCCGTGCTGCGCCAGCGCAGTGGCATGGCCGCGGTAGCGTTCTTCGAATTCGGGGTAGTGGTTGGACGCGTGTCCGAGGAACGCGATGCGCCGGCAGCCCTGCGCCAGCAGATGGTCGGTAATGTCCAGCCCGCCCTGGTAATTGTCGCTGCCGATCGAAATGCCGGGCTGGCCGGGCAGGGCCGCGCCCCAGCGCACGAAGTGGGTGCCCTGCTCGACCAGCAGCTGCAGCCGCTGGCGCGATTCCTGATAGTCGCCATAGCCCAGCAGGATGATGCCGTCGGCCTTGTTGCTGTCTTCGTAATCGGCCTGCCAATCCTTGGACAACTGCTGGAACGACACCAGCAGGTCGTAGCCCTGCAGCGCGCAGGCACGGGTTATCGAGCCCAGCATCGAGTGGAAGAACGGGTTGATCAGCGAGTCGTCGGCAGTGGGGTCTTCGAAGAACCGCAGTGCCAGCGTGCCGGCATTGCGCAGCCGTAGCGAGGAGGCGTTCTTGTCGACCTTGTAGTTCAGCTCGCGGGCGATGCGCAGGATGCGCTTGCGGGTTTCCTCGTTGACCATCGGGCTGCCGCGCAGTGCGCGCGACACGGTCGGCTGCGACACGCCGGCCAGGTAGGCGATATCCAGCGAGGTGGCTTTACCCTTGATGGTCATGGTTGGCAACGGCAGGACAAGTGGCCGGCATCATGCCATGCGCCGCCAGCGCCGCGCCGTCGTACGCAGCGGCGGGCTGATTGGTTTACCATTCATGCCCAAGACCCCCTGCGAGAAGGTGGCCCGCGCCCCGCGCCGGCCCAGCGTGCGACATGAGCACTACCACCGCCCACCGCTGATCTTGCCTGCGCCAGCGCGCAGGGCGCCTGCATGGCGCCGTTTTGCCTCACGTCCCGCAACCTCCTCCGAGCCTGTCCAGCAATGGCCAGATCTCCCATGGCAGCCGACCGCTGCAGCCAGACCAGACCTCATTCTTGCCCATGATCAACATCACGCTCCCCGACGGCAGCCGCCGCGAATTCGAATCCCCCGTCTCGGTGATGCAGGTCGCCCAGTCGATCGGCGCCGGCCTGGCCAAGGCCACCATCGCCGGCCAGGTCGATGGCCAGCTGGTCGATGCCAGCGACGTCATCGACCATGACGCCAGCCTGCGCATCATCACTGCCAAGGACGCCGAGGGCGTGGAGATCATCCGCCACTCCTGCGCCCACCTGGTCGGGCACGCGGTCAAGCAGCTGTATCCCGAGGTCAAGATGGTGATCGGCCCGGTCATCGCCGAAGGCTTCTACTACGACATCTACAGCGAGCGCCCGTTCACGCCCGAAGACATGGCCGCGATCGAGCAGCGCATGCAGGAGCTGATCGCGCAGGATTACGACGTGATCAAGAAGGTCACTCCGCGTGCGGAAGTGATCGAGGTATTCGCCCAGCGCGGCGAGGAGTACAAGCTGCGCCTGATCGAGGACATGTCCGAGGACATCACCGCGATGGGCCTGTACTACCACCAGGAATACGTGGACATGTGCCGCGGCCCGCACGTGCCGAATACGCGTTTCCTCAAGGCGTTCAAGCTGACCCGCATCTCCGGCGCCTACTGGCGCGGCGACGCCAAGAACGAGCAGCTGCAGCGCATCTACGGCACCGCCTGGGCCGACAAGAAACAGCTGGACGCCTACATCCTGCGCATGGAAGAAGCCGACAAGCGCGACCATCGCCGCATCGGCAAGGCGCAGGACCTGTTCCACCTGCAGGAAGAAGCGCCCGGCCTGGTGTTCTGGCACCCCAAGGGGTGGTCGCTGTGGCAGGTGGTCGAGCAGTACATGCGCAAGGTCTACCGCGACAGCGGCTACGGCGAAGTGCGCTGCCCGCAGATCCTGGACGTGTCGCTGTGGCAGAAATCCGGCCACTGGGACAACTACCAGGACGCCATGTTCTTCACCGAATCGGAGAAGCGCACCTACGCAGTCAAGCCGATGAACTGCCCCGGCCACGTGCAGGTGTTCAACCAGGGCCTACATAGCTACCGCGACCTGCCGATCCGCTACGGCGAGTTCGGCGCCTGCCACCGCAACGAGCCCTCCGGTGCGCTGCATGGCATCCTGCGCGTGCGCGGCTTCACCCAGGACGACGGGCACGTGTTCTGCCTGGAATCGCAGATCGAATCCGAAGTCACCGCCTTCCACCAGCAGGCGCTGGCGGTCTACACCGCGTTCGGCTTCGACGACATCCAGATCAAGATTGCGCTGCGTCCGGAAAAGCGCCTGGGCGACGATGCCACCTGGGACAAGGCCGAGTCCGCGCTACGCAGCGCGCTGGGCGTGTGCGGGGTGGAATGGCAGGAATTGCCGGGCGAGGGCGCCTTCTACGGCCCCAAGATCGAGTACCACCTCAAGGACGCTATCGGTCGCACCTGGCAGCTGGGCACGATGCAGGTCGATTTCATGATGCCGGGCCGTCTCGGCGCCGAGTACGTGGACGAGAACAGCCAGAAGAAGCATCCGGTCATGCTGCACCGGGCCATTGTCGGCTCGATGGAGCGTTTCATCGGCATTTTGATCGAACACCACGCCGGTGCCTTCCCGTCCTGGCTGGCCCCGGTGCAGGTCGTTGTCGCCAACATCACCGACGCTCAGGCTGAATATGTCGACTCTGTGCGGAAAACCCTTGCAAATCAAGGCTTCCGTGTCAGCGCCGATTTGCGTAACGAGAAGATCGGTTATAAGATTCGCGAGCATACGCTGCAACGCGTGCCATATCTGCTCGTGGTCGGCGACCGCGAGAAGGAAAATGGCGCTGTCGCCGTGCGGACCCGTTCAGGCGAGGATCTTGGGACCATGACGGTCTCGGCCTTCATCGAACGTCTGCAGGCAGAGCAGGCAGCGTGAGCCAACCCCGGCCGGTCTGGATGATCCGGATGCGCCGGTTCGATTCCTCTGGGAGATTGCAATATCAGTACCCCTGACAACAAACAGAACCGCAAGAACCAAGAAATCCGTGTGCCGCGCGTTCGCGTGATCGGCAGCGACGGTGAGATGGTCGGCGTGTTGTCGCGCGACGAAGCGCTCGCCAAGGCCGAAGAAGAAGGCCTGGATCTGGTCGAAATCCAGCCGCAGGCCGATCCGCCGGTCTGCAAGATCATGGATTTCGGCAAGTTCAAGTTCGAGCAGCAGAAAAAGGCCAACGAGGCCAAGAAAAAGACCAAGCAGGTCGAGATCAAGGAACTCAAGTTCCGCCCGGTCACCGACGAGGGCGACTACCAGATCAAGCTGCGCAACATGCGCCGTTTCCTGGAAGAGGGCGACAAGGTCAAGGTCAACATCCGCTTCCGCGGCCGTGAAATGAGCCACCAGGAGCTTGGTCGCGAGATGGCGGCGCGGATCGAGGCCGATCTGGGCGACGATATCGTCATCGAGTCGCGTCCGCGCCTGGAAGGGCGCCAGATGGTCATGATGATCGCGCCCAAGAAGAAGGTCTGAGGATCCCGATTCGGCGCTGCAACGGGCCCGACGGGTCCGTTGCGTCGCAAGCTCAACGATTTGCAACAATTCCCGGTAACGGGTAGACTGCGCGGCCCGGTTTTGCCGGGGCGCCGTGCGAGCGGCACCAGGACCTGTCCGGATCGTGTTCGATCAAGGACTTACAAGCAGGCAAGGGCAAGGATGGAAAGCGTGGTCGCAAGACTGCCGCCCGTGTCAGTGACAAAACACCATCAAGGACATTGCAATGCCCAAGATCAAGACCAACCGGGCGGCGGCCAAGCGTTTCCGCAAGACCGCCTCCGGCAAGTACAAGTGCGGCCACGCAAACCGTAGCCATATCCTCACGAAGAAAGCGACTAAGCGGAAGCGCAACCTGCGGCAGACGAATCACGTCCGTGCCGAGGACGCAGGCCGTCTCGATCGTATGCTTCCCTATCTCTGAGGACTGAACCATGGCACGAGTAAAGCGTGGTGTGCAGGCGCGTCGCCGCCACAAGAAAATTCTGACCCTGGCGAAGGGTTACTACAACGCTCGCCGCAAGGTCTTCCGCGTTGCCAAGCAGGCGGTCATCAAGGCACAGCAGTACGCCTACATTGGCCGTAAGCAGAAGAAGCGTAATTTCCGTTCGCTGTGGATCACCCGCATCAATGCGGCTGCCCGCATCAACGGCCTGAGCTACAGCCGTTTCATGAATGGCCTGCTCAAGGCTGGTATCACCCTGGACCGTAAGGTGCTGGCCGATATCGCCGTGCACGACGCCGCCGGCTTTGCCGCGCTGGCCGAGAAGGCAAAGGGCGCGCTGGCGGCATAGTGCGAGTCCCTCGCAAGAGCCCGCACATCCATGTGCGGACTTTTGACAGGGTAGTTTCTCGTAGGGGCTTGCACATTCTTGTGCCTGCTTCTGATGAGGACAAAGCAGATATGCAGGGGGAAGGGCGCGAGTCCTTCCCCTTTTGCGTTTTAGCGAAGTCGCCACGTGGGCGATGACAGGTCAATGCAGTGACAATGCGTTCCGGTGTATCCGGAAACACCGTTCGGCTAGCAGTTGAGGCGCAAGTGCAATGAGTGAGATTCAATCCCTGACCGAGCGCGCGCTGGCCGATGTTGCCGCGGCGCAGACGCCGGACCAACTGGAAGCCTTGCGCGTCGCGTTGCTGGGCAAGAGCGGCAGTATTACCGCCCAGCTCAAGCAGCTCGGAACGTTGCCGGCAGAGCAACGCAAGGCGGCTGGCGAGGCGATCAATCTGTCGCGCGACGCGCTGACCGCGGCGTTGGTCGAGCGCAAACACACGCTGGAAAGCGCCTCGCTGGATGCCAGACTTGCCGGCGAGCGCATCGACGTCACTTTGCCGGGCCGCCGCAGCGAGCGCGGCGGTCTGCACCCGGTGACGCGCACGCTGGAGCGCATCGTCGAAATCTTCGCCCGGCTCGGTTACGAGCTGTCGGACGGCCCGGAAATCGAGGACGACTGGCACAACTTCGAAGCGCTGAATTTCCCGCCGCACCATCCTGCGCGCGCGATGCACGACACGTTCTATTTCGGCGACGGGCGCCTGCTGCGCACCCATACCTCGGGCGTGCAGGTGCGCTACATGGATGCGCACAAACCGCCGCTGCGCATGATCGCGGCCGGCAAGGTGTATCGCTCCGATTCGGATCAGACCCACTCGCCGATGTTCCATCAGGTCGAAGGCCTGTTGGTGGACGAGCACTCCAACTTCGCCGACCTCAAGGGCACCTTGTCCGAGTTCGTGCGTGCGTTCTTCGAACGCGATTTCGAAATGCGTTTCCGCCCCAGCTATTTCCCGTTCGTGGAGCCGGGCGCGGAAGTGGATATCGCCTGGCAGCAGCCCGACGGCAGCACGCGCTGGCTGGAAGTGCTGGGCTGCGGCATGGTGCACCCCAACGTGCTGCGCAGCGTCGGCATCGACCCCGAACGCTACACCGGCTTCGCCTTCGGTCTGGGCGTGGAGCGCTTCGCGATGCTGCGCTACGGCGTCAACGACCTGCGCGCGTTCTTCGAGAACGATGTGCGTTTTCTTCGGCAGTTCGCCTGATGCGGGGATTGGTGATTCGGGATTTGGGATTCGCAACAGCGCCCTTGTTCCGCACCGCGCCCATCGACTGCTTCTTACGAATCTCCAATCCCGTTTCCCGAATCCCGGCCCTCCATGAAATTCTCTGAAAATTGGCTGCGCAGCCACGTTCCGATCCAGGCCACGCGCGATGAACTGTCCGCGACGCTGACGGCGATCGGTCTGGAAGTCGAAGAGGTCACGCCGCTGGGCGAGTCGCTTGGTCAGGTGGTGGTGGCGCGTATTGTCGAGGCGGTGCGTCATCCCGAAGCCGATCGTCTGCAGGTCTGCAGCGTCGATGCCGGGCAGGGCGAGCTGTTGCAGATCGTGTGCGGCGCGCCGAACGCGCGTGCGGGTCTGGTGGCGCCATTGGCGCTGGTCGGCGCCAAGATCGGCGAGCTGACCATCACTGCGGCCAAGCTGCGCGGTGTGGCGTCCAACGGCATGTTGTGTTCGGCCAAGGAACTGGGTCTGGACAGCGATGCGTCGGGCCTGTTCGAGTTGCCGGACGATGCGCCGGTGGGGCAGGCGCTGGCCGAGTATCTGGGCCTGCCCGATGCCAGCATCGAGATCAAACTCACCCCCAATCGCGCCGATTGTTTCAGCGTACGCGGCATCGCCTTCGATGTGGCCGCCGCGTGCGCCAGCGAAGTGGTGGCGTTCGACGCCGTTGCCGTGGCGCCGGTGTCCACGCGCACGCTGGCAGTGCAACTGGACGCTGGTCAGGATGCGCCGCGCTATTGCGGTCGGGTGATCGAAGGGATCGACCCGGCCGCCAAGACGCCGGTGTGGCTGGCCGAGCGGCTGCGCCGCAGCGGCGTGCGTCCGGTGTCGTTGCTGGTGGACATCACCCAGTACGTGATGCTGGAGCTGGGCCAGCCGATGCACGCATTCGACCTGGAGACCTTGCACGGCCCGATCGGTGTGCGCCGTTCCCGCGCTGGCGAGCAGCTGGCGCTGCTGGACGGGCGCCAGGTCACGCTGGACGACAGTTTTCTGACCATTACCGATGCCGGGCGTCCGGTTGCTTTGGCCGGCTTGATGGGCGGGCTGGACACGCGCGTCACCGAAACCACGCGCAATGTGTTCCTGGAGTCGGCGTACTTCGACCCTGCGGCCATCATGGGGCGCGGCCGCAAACTCGGCCTGCATACCGATGCCGGGCATCGCTTCGAGCGTGGCGTGGATCCGGCATTGCCGCCGCAGGCAATTGAAGTGGCCACGCGCCTGGTGCTGGAACTGGCCGGCGGTACGCCTGGCCCGGTGGTGCATGCGCAGCTGCCGGAGCATCTGCCGCAGCCGGCGCGTATCCGCCTGCGCCGCGCGCGCATTGCACGCGTGCTCGGTATCCAGATCGACGATGCCGACGTCGTGCGTATGCTGCGTGCGCTCGGCATGCACGTCGAGACGGTTGCCGAAGGCTGGGAAGTGATGGCGCCGAGCCGTCGCTTCGACATCGCCATCGAAGAAGATCTGATTGAAGAGCTGGCGCGTATCCACGGTTACGACCGGGTGCCGACCACGCTGCCTGGTGGCGCCAGTCGCATCGCGATGCCAAGCGAAACCCAGCTGGACGAGCTCAGCGTGCGGCGCCAACTGGTGGCGCGCGAGCTGCAAGAAACCATCAATTACGCCTTCGTCGATGCCGCCTTGCTGGAGCGTTGGCAGCTCACCGAAGGGCTGGTGCCGCTGGCGAACCCGCTCAGTGCGGAGTTGGCGATCATGCGTCCGCGCCTGTTGCCGGGCCTGGTCGCCACGTTGGGCCGCAATGCTGCACGTCAGGCTGGGCGGGTGCGCTTGTTCGAATTGGGCAAGGTGTTCGCGGCCGCGGCCGAAACCGGTGCGGCACCCGGGGAATCGCAGCACGTTGCCGCGGCGGTGTGCGGCGATGCGCTGGCGCTGCAGTGGGGCGAGCCCGCGCGCAAGGTGGATTTCCACGATCTGAAGGGCGACCTGATGGCGCTGGCTGCGGCCAGTGGCGCGCAGCTGGAGTTCCAGCCGTCGACGCAGCCGTTCGGGCACCCGGGCCGGTCGGCCGATATCTATCGGGACGGCGTGTGTATCGGCTGGATCGGGCAGGTGCATCCGCGTCTGGCCAAGGCGCTGGACATCAATGTGGACGTGATCGCCTTCGAGTTGCAGCTAATGCCCCTGGTCCAGCGGACCCTGCCACGCGCCGGCGAGCTGTCGCGTTTCCCCTCGGTGCGCCGCGATCTGGCCTTCCTGGTGCCCGACGAGGTGAGCTGGGCGGCAGTGTCGGCCAGCGTACGCACCACGGTCGGGCCATTGTTGCGTGAGGTGCAATTGTTCGACCGCTATGTCGGGCAAGGGGTCGAGCCAGGTTTCAAGAGTCTTGCTATGGGCTTGATTTTGCAGGATAACTCGCGCACTCTCACTGACCGGGACGTCGATGCGGTCGTCGCCGATGTGGTGGCCGTGATCGAGCGCGAGCATCGCGCCCGGATCCGGAGTTGAGGCGGTAACCAGGGGGTTGGCATGGCATTGACGAAAGCGGAGATGGCCGAACGTCTGTTCGACGAGGTCGGTCTGAACAAGCGTGAGGCAAAGGAATTCGTCGACGCGTTCTTCGATGTGCTGCGCGATGCGCTGGAGCAGGGCCGTCAGGTGAAGCTGTCGGGTTTCGGCAACTTCGATCTGCGGCGAAAGAACCAACGGCCCGGTCGCAATCCCAAGACCGGCGAGGAAATTCCGATCTCGGCACGGACGGTGGTGACGTTCCGCCCCGGCCAGAAACTCAAGGAACGGGTGGAGGCTTATGCTGGATCCGGGCAGTAATCGCGAGCTACCGCCGATCCCGGCCAAGCGCTATTTCACCATTGGTGAGGTGAGCGAGCTATGCGACGTCAAGCCGCATGTGCTGCGCTATTGGGAAACCGAGTTTCCCAGCCTGGAGCCGGTCAAGCGGCGCGGGAACCGGCGCTACTACCAGCGCCACGACGTCCTGATGGTGCGTCAGATCCGCGGGCTGCTGTACGAGCAGGGCTATACCATCGGCGGTGCGCGCCTGCGTCTGGAGGGCGATGGCGCCAAGAGCGAGTCGGCGCTGAGCAATCAGATCATCAAGCAGGTGCGGATGGAGCTGGAAGAAGTCCTGCAACTGCTGCGCCGCTAGGAAAACGTTTCACAAAGCCGCTATAATCGCAGGCCGCCCTCGCGGCGGAGCGCAGCATCTTCGGGGTATAGCGCAGCCTGGTAGCGCACTAGTCTGGGGGACTAGTGGTCGTCGGTTCGAATCCGGCTACCCCGACCAAACATCAAGCCCATGACGTCATGTCATGGGCTTTTTTGTTGCGCCGCAACATTGCATTTTTGTGTCTACGACCGCCTGGGAGGATATGCATATCGGCATATCGCGATGCAGCATGAACGGCGCACCAGCGTCCACGTTCTGCAGTCCGGTTCGCTATGGACGTGGGTCACGCAATGGTGCTAAGTGTCCGAAAACACTCCGAAACATTTTGTCCAGATTCAAACGTGGATCACGGTTCGTTAACGCGATATCGACGAACTTGAATCAATAGGCCAACGCTGTCAAAAAAATGGCGTGCGGTCTCTTGCGGTGCGATTTTTCTGTGCGATAGTGCAGTGCAACACGCGTCACCTGTCGTGATCCCGATGTCCCGGGATGAATCCTCTGTCGTACGTTCGTGCTGGCGCGTTTGGCCGGTTGAATGCTGCGCGAGCCGCTGTCCCACCCAACCGAGGCAGCCAGCCACACGCATGAAGAAACTGATCGGACGATTTTGTCAGGCGCTCAGCCTGGCGTTGATCTGCTCGATGACACTGGGCGCTTGCAGCACCGGTAAGGACATGGCGACCTCGTTGCCGCTGCCTGACCCGCTCGCAATGTCGGCAGTGCAGCCCGAGTATCGGCTTTCGCCAGGCGACCTGTTGCTGGTCAAGGTCTTCCAGATCGACGATCTGGAGCGGCAGGTCCGTATCGATCAGAACGGCCACATTTCGTTGCCGCTCATTGGCGATGTGAATGCGGCCGGCATGGGCGTCGGTGAGCTGGAAAAGATGGTGGCCGACCGGTATCGCAACGGCTATCTGCAAAATCCGCAGGTGTCGGTGTTCGTGCAGGAGTCCAACGGCCGTCGCGTCACCGTGACCGGGGCGGTCGACGAGCCGGGCATTTATCCGGTGATCGGCGCCAACCTGACCTTGCAGCAAGCCATTGCGCAGGCCAAGGGTGTGAGTACGGTCGCCAGCCGCGGCAACGTCATCGTGTTTCGCATGGTCAACGGGCAGAAGATGCTCGCGCGGTTCGACCTGACCGAAATCGAGAAGGGGACCAATCCGGATCCTGAGATTTATGGCGGCGACATCGTCGTGGTGTACCGCTCGGATGCGCGCGTGTGGTTGCGCACCATGCTCGAACTGACTCCTCTTGTGATGGTGTGGCGCGCTTACCGATGAGCATGAATTCCGACAATCGTTCCTCTTCGTCTCAGCGTCATGGGCATCTCGAACTTGCCGATGTGGGGTTGCTCGATTACTGGCGCGCCCTGGTATCGCAGCGTTGGTTGATTATCGCGATCGCACTGGCGGCATTGCTGCTGGCGCTGGCCATCACGTTGCTCATGCCGGAGAAGTACCGCGCGACCAGCACGCTGCAGATCGAACGCGATTCGCTGAACGTGGTGAATGTCGACAACCTGATGCCGGTGGAGTCGCCGCAGGATCGCGACTTCTACCAGACCCAGTATCAGTTGCTGCAGAGCCGTTCGCTGGCACGTGCCGTGATCCGCGAAGCCAAGCTCGACAAGGAGCCGGCGTTCAAGGACCAGGTGGACGAGGCGCTGGAGAAGGCCGCGGCGAAGAATCCCGAAGCGGGGAAATCGGTCGATTCGCGTCAGGCGATCGTCGAGCGCAGCCTTACCGACACGTTGCTGGCCGGTCTGGTGGTCGAGCCCATCCTCAATTCGCGCCTGGTCTACGTCAATTACGATTCGCCGGACCCGGTGTTGTCGGCCAAGATCGCCAACACGTATTCAAAGATGTTCATCATCAGTACGCAGGAACGCCGCATGAAGGCGTCCTCGTTTGCGACCAAGTTCCTTGCCGAGCGACTGGAGCAGTTGCGCAGCAAGGTCGAAGACTCTGAAAAGTCGCTGGTTGCGTACTCGACCGACGAGCAGATTGTGTCGGTGGGCGACGACAAACCTTCGTTGCCGGCGCAGAACCTGACCGATCTCAACGCCTTGCTCGCTTCTGCGCAGGATGCCCGTATCAAGGCCGAGGCCGCCTGGCGCCAGGCATCCAGTGGCGATGGCATGTCGTTGCCGCAGGTGCTCAGCAGTCCGTTGATCCAGAGCCTGCGTAGCGAGCAGGTGCGTCTCACCGCCGAATACCAACAAAAGCTATCGACCTTCAAGCCGGACTACCCGGAAATGCAGCGTCTGAAGGCGCAAATCGAAGAGTCGCGTCGGCAGATCAACGGCGAGGTCGTCAACGTGCGCCAGTCGCTGAAGGCGACCTACGATGCGTCCGTGCATCAAGAGGACTTGCTCAACGAGCGCATCGCCGGTTTGCGGAACAACGAGCTGGATCTGCAGGGCCGCAGCATTCGTTACAACATGCTCAAGCGCGACGTCGACACCAACCGTCAACTCTACGATGCGCTTCTTCAGCGCTACAAGGAAATCGGCGTGGCAGGCAATGTCGGCGCCAACAACGTGACCATCGTCGATACCGCAGATGTGCCTACGTCGAAGACTTCGCCGAAACTGAAATTGAACCTCGCCTTGGGCCTGATCTTTGGCGTATTCCTAGGCTTGGCTGTGGCGCTCGTGCGGTACTTCTTGCGCGTCAATGGCCAGGAAACGCGGCTGAACTGACATCGTGATGTTGCAAAACGATGGTTAATTAAAGTGACAACTGATTCAGCGTGGAAAAGGTGGGATCCCGTATGTTTCGGGCTCCTTCGTTTGAAAGTTTGTCTCTGTTGAAACAAAGGGCTGTCGAGTGATCTGGGGTCGGTAGGTTTACCGCGGTGATCGCTTGGCGGAGATGATTGAAAGCTCGCGTGCGATTCGTATGTTCCCCCGCATGCGTCGTATCGAGTTTGGAGGACATCCCCATGCTTTTGGCAGACTTGAGTAGCGCGACCTACACAACTTCCTCGCCGCGATTGTTGTCCAAATATTCGGCTGCGGCCGATCTGGTTCTGCGCGTGTTCGACCTGACCATGGTTGTGGTGTCCGGTCTGGTCGCTTACCGCATCGTGTTTGGTTCCTGGGTGCCGGCAGCGCCGTATCGGCTGGCGATCGCCACAACGTTGCTGTATTCGGTCATCTGCTTTGCGCTGTTTCCGCTGTACCGCAGCTGGCGCGGCCGTGGCTTGTTGAGCGAACTGATGGTGCTGGGCGGTGCATTCGGCGGCGTGTTCGCGCTGTTTGCCGTGCATGCGCTGATCGTGCAGGTGGGCGAGCAGGTGTCGCGCGGCTGGATCGGCTTGTGGTTCGTCGGCGGCCTGGCCTCGCTGGTGGCTGCACGCACGGTGCTGCGTGGCTTTCTGAACCATCTGCGTACCCAAGGCGTGGACGTGCAACGCGTGGTGGTGGTGGGGCTGCGCCACCCGGTGATGAAGATCAACCACTACCTGAGCCGTAACTCGTGGGTCGGCATGAACCTGGTCGGTTATTTCCGCACTCCCTACGACATCGCCGTGACCGAACAGCGTCAGTCGCTGCCGTGCCTGGGCGAGCCGGACGCGTTGATCGACTATCTGAAGGAAAATCAGGTCGAACAGGTCTGGATCTCGCTGCCGCTGGGCGAACGCGACCACATCAAGCAGCTGTTGCAGCGCCTGGACCGTTACCCGATCAACGTCAAGCTGGTGCCTGACCTGTTCGATTTCGGTCTGCTCAATCAGTCCGGCGAACAGATCGGCAACGTGCCGGTGATCAATCTGCGTCAGGGTGGTGTGGACCGCGACAATTACTTCGTGGTGGCCAAGGCGTTGCAGGACAAGATCCTGGCCGTGATCGCGCTGCTTGGCCTGTGGCCGCTGATGGCCGCCATTGCAGTGGGCGTCAAGTTGAGCTCGCCGGGCCCGGTGTTCTTCCGCCAGCGCCGTCATGGACTGGGTGGCCGTGAGTTCTACATGTTCAAGTTCCGCTCGATGCGTGTGCACGACGACCATGGCACGACGATTCAGCAGGCGACCAAGAACGACGCACGTATCACGCGTTTCGGTGCGTTCCTGCGCCGCAGCAGCCTGGACGAATTGCCGCAGATCTTCAACGTGCTGGGTGGCAGCATGTCAATCGTCGGGCCGCGTCCGCACGCTGCGCAGCACAACACGCACTACGAAAAGCTGATCAACCATTACATGCAGCGTCACTACGTCAAGCCAGGCATCACCGGTTGGGCGCAGGTGAACGGTTTCCGTGGCGAAACCCCGGAACTGCGGACGATGAAAAAGCGTATCCAGTACGACCTCGATTACATCCGCCGTTGGTCGTTGTGGCTGGATATCCGCATCATCGTGCTGACCGCTGTACGCGTCCTCGGACAGAAGACCGCGTACTGATGACGGCGGGGAGCGTGCGAACTGGCGCGTCCGGCGCCGCGGGCGGCTGCATCGCAGCCGCCCTTTTCAGGCAGGCATGTGCATGCTGATTCGAATGAGCGCGGAAACTCGCGTGCGCTGGCATAACCTGTTGATCGAGCTGACGTTGCTGGTCGGTGTGGGTTACAACCTGGTGCTGGCGTTCATCAACGCGAACGTGTTCACCGTGCGACCGGTGATCACCTATGCGGTCGAGTTCATGGTTTACGCGGCTTGCTTCCTGCTTGGCATGGGCTCGTTGAGCCGCAAGCGGATCGCCCTGATCGTCAGTGGACTCGGGTTGATCGTCACGCTGATGTTCGTGCGGTTCTTGGTGAACTGGCAGATCGATCCCAAGTTTTTCCGCGACGCCCTGGTGGTGTTCGCCTTCGTCGTGCTTGGCTCTGCCTACACCGGCTCGGTGCCCAAGCTGTTTATCCGCATGACCATCATCGTTTCGCTGGTGGCAGCATTCGAGCTGGCGATGCCAGTCAAATACGGCGATCTGATCAATCCAAAGAGTTTCTTCGTCAACGCGCGCGGCATGAGCGCCGAGGGCTTTTGGAACGAAGACAGTAATCTGTTCGTCAGCGCCACCCGGCCGGGCGAGCGTAACTTCCTGCCGGGCTCCAATCTGCCGCGCGCCTCCTCGATGTTCATCGAGCCGGTGACGATGGGCAATTACATCTGTTTTTTCACCGCGATCGTGCTGGTGTTCTGGCGTTGGATGCGACCGGCGGCACTGATCCTGTCGGTAGGGTTGATCGGCTTCATGATCGTCGCCTCGGACGGACGATTGGCGGCGGGCACCTGTGTCTTGATGGTGCTGCTGACGCCGCTATTGAAGCGGCTGGATCAGCGGCTGGCCTTCCTGGTGTTTCTGCTGGTGATCATGAGCGCATGGCTGCTGGTCTGGGTCACGGGCATCACCGCGTACCAGGACACCACGATGGGGCGTGTGTTCTTCACCGTTTATTCGATGAATAACCTGTCGTTCGAGTCGTGGATGGGGCTGGATTTTGCACAGGCGTATCGTTACTTCGACAGTGGCATTTCGTACTTCATCGCATCGCAATCGATCGTGGGCGTGCTGGCCTTCCTGCTGGCCTATTCGTTTCTGCTGCTGATGCCGAGCAAGGAAGGGCAGCTCTTCAAGAACCTGGCGATCTTTGCGTTCGCATTGAGCCTGCTTGTTTCCAACGGCTACTTCTCGATCAAGACCTCGGCGTTGTGGTGGTTCGTCTGTGGTTGCATGTGGCACATGCTGCCGACCTGGTCTGCGTCCGGCACGCAGACTGCCTCGATCAAGGACGATCCAACGGCAGATGGCGCGCAGTTGCCATCGCCTGCGGGAGCGGCACGATGAGCGTGTCGACAATGCCGGCGTCGCCGTCGGCTCTGCCGGCCGCCGACGCGCAGCTCACGACCAGCGGTCGCGTCCGCGACCCGCGCATCGATGCCACCAAGGCCATCGCGATCCTGCTGGTGGTGTTCTGTCATGCCAAGGGCGTCCCGCATGGCATGACCTTGTTCGCCTACAGCTTCCACGTGCCGCTGTTTTTCCTGGTATCCGGTTGGCTGGCAGCCGGCTATGCGTCGCGCAATACCGGCTTGACGCAGACGATCAGCAAGCAGGCACGTAGCCTGCTCCTGCCATACGTCACCTTTTATCTGCTGGGCTATGTCTACTGGTTGCTGACCCGCAATATCGGCGAGAAGGCTGCGCGCTGGGGAAGTCACCCGTGGTGGGAGCCCATCGTGGCGATGTTTACCGGTGTCGGCCCGGACCTGTATGTGCAGCCTCCGCTGTGGTTTCTGCCCGTCATGTTGGTGACCGTGGTGAGTTACATGGTCTTGCGCCGCCTGATGTCGCCGATCCTGATCGCAGGGCTGGCATTGATCGTGGCATGGTTCTGGATGAACTGGGTCCCGGCCCAGCACGTGCGGATTTTTTTCGGTTTGGACGTGCTACCGGTGTCGTTATGCTTTTACGCATTGGGCGCCTTGCTGATCTACCTCTCGCCACGCCTGCCGACATCCTTGGCCGGCAGCGCCCTGGCAACGGTCGTGTTGGCATTGGCGGTGGCCTGGCTGGCCCAGGCCAATGGGCGAATCGACGTCAACATGCTCGAGTTCGGACACAATTACGCGCTGTTCCTGGTTAGCGCGTTGCTTGGTTCGTTGATGGTGATCTGCGCGGCGCGGCTGGTGCAGAGATGGGCGTGGCTGCAGTGGATCGGCCGCAACACCTTGCTGATTCTCTGTACGCACATGTTGGTGTTCTTCGTGCTGTCCGGTGTCGCGGCCTTGGCTGGTGGATTGGGCGGCGCACGTCCGGGGCTTGGTTGGGCGATCTTCGTCACGCTGTTCGCATTGGCCGCCAGCGTGCCGCTGCGTTGGATCCTGATGCGCTTCGCCCCGTGGGCGCTGGGTGCGCGCCCGGTGGCGGCATGAGCGGCGCTTTGGCATGACAAGCGGATTCTCTTCACCACACGATATGCGTGCGCATGACCTCGCGGACGCCAACGCGGCGCCTGCGCTGACGCGCGATTGGCAGATCGACGCCGCCAAAGCGCTGGCCATCGCGCTGGTGGTGCTGGGCCATGCCAGCGGCATGCCGCCAGCGTACAAGCTGTTCGCTTACAGCTTCCATGTGCCGCTGTTTTTCGTGTTGTCGGGCTGGGTTGGCGAGCGTTTTGGACATCGGGCGTTGACGGCGGCATCCGTCGCGAAGCTGGCGCGCACATTGCTCGTGCCGTACCTCGCTTTTTTCATGGTCGCCTATGCGCTGTGGCTGTTGACTGCTGCGATCGACGGGCATGCGGGGCATCCGCAGACGCGCCCGTGGTGGCACCCGCTCACGGGATTGCTGTGGGCCAATGGGTCACGCCTGTATGTGCTTCCCGCGCTGTGGTTTTTGCCCGCGCTATTTGTCACAACGCTGGCTTACATCGCGTTGCGTGCGCGATTGAGTGCGGCCGCGGTGGCGGCGATCAGTCTGCCACTAGCACTGGCGTGGGCGGGGTGGTTCCCTTCGCTGCAGCAGCGTTTGCCGCTCGCGCTGGATGTGCTGCCGGTCGCGCTGTTCTTCATTGCCTTTGGCGGTTGGCTATCGCGGTTCGCCGATGCGTTGCGATCGCTGCGCGCGCAGGTGTGGGCACTTGCCTTGTTGCCGCTGGCCGCACTGTGGTGGTGGTTGGCCCGGTGGAACGGGCAGGTGGACGTGAACAACCTGCAGTTCGGGCAGTCGGCTGCCGTCTTCCTGCTGGTCAGTCTGCTCGGAACGGCGATGACGTTTTGCCTCGCCCATTTCATTCGGCGTCTGCGCTGGGTGCAATGGATCGGTACCAACACCTTGCTGATTCTGTGCACGCATACCCTGGTTTTCTTGGTGACCACCAGCGTGGTTGCGCGTACGGGCCTGATCGCACGCAGCGCAATCGGCACACCTGCCTGGGCGTTGGGGCTGAGCGCGTTCGCGATTGCTGCAAGCGTGCCGATGCGCGCGGTCCTGGTGCCGATGGCGCCGTGGATGCTGGGGTTGAAACGCAAATGACGAATTTTCAGAATCATCAGCCGTCGCAGCAACTGAGTGCGCGCCGCTGGCAAAGGAGAGTGGCGTAATGAAAGTGGTGCATGTCGTCCGCCAATTCCATCCTTCGATCGGGGGCATGGAAGAGGTCGTTCTCAATGTTGCCCGCCAACACCAAGCCACGAGCGCCGATACGGTCGAGGTCGTGACGCTGGATCGTGTGTTCACCGATCCGGGTGCGCAGCTTGCGGCGCAGGACACGCATCAAGGGCTGTCGATCCGGCGGATTGGCTATCGCGGCTCGTCGCGCTACCCGCTGGCGCCCTCGGTGCTTGGTGCGATTCGTTCGGCCGATGTCGTGCATCTGCATGGCATCGACTTTTTTTACGACTATCTGGCATTGACCAAGCCGCTGCACGGCAAGCCGATGGTGGTGTCCACGCACGGCGGGTTTTTCCATACCGCCTACGCATCGCGCATGAAGCAGCTGTGGTTTCAAACGCTCACGCGCACCTCGGCACTGGCTTATGCACGGGTGATCGCCACCAGCGAAAACGATGGCGATCTGTTCGCCAAGGTGGTGGCACCGGCGCGGCTACGGGTGATCGAAAACGGTGTGGACGTAGAAAAATATGCAGGGCAGGGGGCGACCACGCCCGGCCGGACCATGCTGTATTTCGGGCGCTGGTCGGTCAACAAGGGGCTGATCGAAACCCTGGAGTTGTTGCAGGCGGCGCTCAAGCGCGACCCGCAATGGCGGTTGATCATTGCCGGCCGCGAATACGATCTGAACGAGGCGGATCTGCGCAAGGCGATCGCCGAGCGCGGGCTGCAGGACAAGGTGCAGCTGAGCATGTCGCCCTCGCAGGAGCAGTTGCGCGCATTGATGCAGCAGGCGCAGTTCTTCGTGTGCCTGTCGCGGCATGAAGGCTTTGGTATTGCGGCGGTGGAAGCGATGAGCGCGGGCCTGATTCCAATCCTCAGCGATATTCCGCCATTCGTGCGGCTTGCCAGCGAATCGGGCCAGGGCGTGATCGTCAACCGCGACAGGATCGAAGCGGCAGCAGATCAGGTACAGGCGCTTGCGTTGCAGTCCGACAGCGATTTCGATACCCGTCGCTCGGCGTCCATGGCCTATGTGAGCCGCTATGACTGGAAGCACGTGGTCGGGCGCTACGTCGACGAATACCACGACGCGTTGGGCATTCCGCGCGTGCAGGAGGCTGTGCGATGAGCGCGCCAGCTTCTGCGTCAATGACGCGTGCGGCAACACAGCCGCAGGTGACGGTGCTGTTTTCCACTGAAAAGCCCAATGCCAACACCAACCCGTACCTGACCCAGCTCTACGACGCGCTGCCTGCCGCAGTGCACCCGCGTTTCTTTTCGATGCGCGATGCATTGCTGTCGCGTTACGACGTGTTGCATCTGCACTGGCCCGAATACCTGCTGCGCCATCCGACCACTGCCGGCACCTTGGCCAAGCAGGTCTGCGCTGCGCTGTTGTTGCTCAAGCTGCAGCTGACCGGCACGCCGGTGGTGCGCACCCTGCACAATCTTGCGCCGCATGAGGACCGCGGCTGGCGCGAACGTAGCCTGCTGCGCTGGATCGACCGGCTGACGCGGCGCTGGATTCGCATCAATGCCACCACGCCGCCACGTCCGCCGTTCACCGATACGATTCTGCACGGCCATTATCGCGACTGGTTCGCGAGCATGGAGCAGGGCAGCACGGTGCCCGGGCGGCTGCTGCACTTTGGTCTGATTCGCCCCTACAAAGGTGTCGAAACCTTGCTGGAGGTCATGCGCGGGATGAACGATGCGCGTCTCAGCCTGCGTATCGTCGGCAATCCGGCCACGCCGCAGATGCGCACCTTGGTGGAGGACGCCTGCGCGCAGGATCCGCGGATCAGCGCTTTGCTGGCCTATGTGGAAGAGCCGGTGCTGGCGCGCGAAGTCAGCGCGGCCGAACTGGTGGTATTGCCGTATCGGCAGATGCATAACTCCGGCACGTTGCTGCTGGCGTTGTCGCTGGCGCGTCCGGTGCTGGCGCCGTGGAGCGAATCCAATGCGGCCATCGCCAAGGAAGTCGGCCCCGGTTGGGTGTTCCTGTACGAAGGCGAGTTCGATGCCGCGCTGCTGACGGGCGTGCTGGACAAGGTGCGTGCTGCGCCGCGCGGCCCGGCGCCGGATCTCTCGCAGCGCGACTGGCCGCGGATCGGGCAGTTGCATTACCGCACCTATCTGGAAGCGCTGGGCAAGGATGGAGACGCCGCGCTGTGACCGCAGAGACACCTACGATGACATCTTCCACGCCGCCGCCACCGCCACAGCGCAGTCTGGGGTCGCGCGCCGCCGGCGGCGCAGCGGTGACCATGCTTGGCCAGTCGGCCAAGATGGTGGTGCAGTTCGGCGGCATCATTCTGTTGGCGCGCTTGTTGACGCCCTACGACTACGGTCTGATGGCAATGGTCACTGCCATCGTCGGCGCCGCCGAGATCCTGCGCGATTTCGGCCTGTCGGCCGCAGCGGTGCAAGCCAAGCAAGTGAGTCGCGAGCAACGCGACAACCTGTTCTGGATCAATAGCGGCATTGGTCTGGCGCTGTCGCTGGTGGTGTTCGCCTCGGCGCATCTGATTGCGAACTTCTACAAAGAGCCGGCCCTGGTGACGATTTCCCAGGCGCTGGCGGTGACCTTCCTGATCAATGGCATGACCACGCAATACCGCGCGCACCTGAGTCGCGGGCTGCGCTTCGGGCAGGTGGCGCTAAGCGATGTGGGCTCGCAGGTGCTCGGTCTTGGCGCAGCGGTTGCTGCTGCGCTACTGGGCTGGGGCTATTGGGCGCTGGTGGTACAGCAGGTGGTGCAGGCCGGTGTCAATTTCATCATCGCCGCGAGCTGCGCGCGTTGGTTGCCGGGTGGCTACCAGCGTTCGGCGCCGATGCGCGATTTCATGAGTTTCGGCTGGAACCTGATGGCGGCGCAGTTGCTCGGGTATGCCAGTCGCAACGTGGGCCAGGTGATCATCGGTTGGCGGACAGGACCGGACGCGCTGGGCTTGTACAACCGCGCATTCCAGTTGCTGATGATGCCGTTGAACCAGATCAATGCGCCTGCCACCAGCGTGGCGCTGCCGGTGTTGTCGCAGCTGCAGGACGACCGCGAGCGCTTCAGCGCGTTCCTGCTGCGCGGGCAGACCGTGATGGTGCACCTGATCTTCGCGCTGTTCGCGTTCGCCTGCGCACTGGCGATGCCGCTGATCGTGCTGGTACTGGGCGAGCAGTGGCGTGAGGCGGTGCCGCTGTTCCAGGTGCTGACACTGGGCGGCATCTTCCAGACGGCGGCCTATGCAACGTATTGGGTATTCCTTGCGCGGGGACTGATGCGCGCGCAACTGGTGTATTCGCTGGTCAGCCGCGTGCTGCTGATTGCCTGCATTTTCGTCGGTTCGCGCTGGGGCGCGATGGGGGTGGCGATCGGCTATTCGTTCGGTCTGTTGGTGACCTGGCCGCTGTCGCTGCTATGGATTGGCAAGATTTCAGACGCGCCGGTCGGAGCTCTCTTCACCAATGCGCTGCGCGCCATGGTCGCCTACGGCGTGGCGGGTGGCAGTGCGTATTACGCCTCCATCACGGTTGGCGGCCCGCTGTGGGAGCAACTGGCTGTCGGCGCAGTGACGATGCTTGCCGTTTGCCTGCTTGCCTTGGCGATCTGGCCTGCATTCCGCCGCGATGTGGTTGCCATCGTCAACATCCGCAAGCTGCTGACGCAGGCCAAGGCACCTCGATGAGTCGACGTTGTCTTCGCCTGCAGTCGGTCATGCTTTTTCTCACTCATTCATAGGACACGGCCCATGAGCGACACACCCGCCGCCGCTTCCGGCATCCGCCGGCCCTGCTATCTGGTCTTGTCCGCCCACGATTACCGCACGCCCCGGCGCGCCAATATCCACTTCATCACCGATCAACTGGCATTGCGCGGGACCACGCGGTTCTTCTCGCTACGTTACAGCCGGTTGTCGCGCATGAAGGGCGATATGCGGCTGCCGCTGGACGAGACCGCAAACACGGTCGTCTCGCACAAGGGCGTCGACTGTTATCTGTGGCGCACGACCGTGCATCCGTTCAATACGCGCCGTCCGTGGCTGCGGCCGGTCGAGGATGCGATGTTCCGCTGGTATGCCGCGCATCCGCCGCGCCAGTTACTCGACTGGATGCGCGAGGCGGATGTGATCGTGTTCGAAAGCGGCATTGCGGTCGCTTTCATCGAACTGGCCAAGCGCGTCAATCCTGCAGCCAAACTGGTGTACCGCGCGTCAGACGGACTGAGCACGATCAATGTTGCGTCGTATATCGAACGCGAGTTCGACCGCGTGGCACCCAAGCTCGATGTGATTGCACTGGTATCGCCGGCAATGGCAGAAGAAATCGCCAGCCGCGACAATGTCTATCACGTTGGCCATGGTGTAGATCACAACCTGGATCAACTCGGCGACCCGTCGCCGTACGGCGAGGGCATCCACGCAGTGGCCGTCGGTTCGATGTTGTTCGATCCGGAATTCTTCGTGGTTGCCAGCAAGGCCTTCCCGCAGGTGACGTTTCATGTGATCGGCTCGGGCATGGGCCGGCATCCAGGCTATGGCGATAACGTGGTGGTCTATGGCGAGATGAAACACGCCGAGACCATTGGCTACATCAAACACGCGCGGTTCGGGATTGCGCCGTATGCCTCCGAGCAGGTGCCGGTCTACCTGGCCGACAGTTCGATGAAGTTGTTGCAATACGACTTTTTCGGCTTGCCTGCTGTGTGTCCGAATGCCGTGGTGGGGCCGTATCAGTCGCGTTTCGGCTACACTCCGGGCAACGCCGATTCTGTCGTTGCAGCAATCGGCCGCGCCCTGGAAGCACCGCGCGTGCGTTATCGCCAGTGCCTGAATTGGTCCGACACCACCGATCGCGTGCTGGATCCCAGTGCGTATCCGGAAACCCGGTTGTATCCACGGCAAAGCGCAGCGGTGCATACCTCGTCGGAGGCTGCGTTTTCGCACTGATGCGGCGCACATTTTTTCTTTAGGAGACTCATACGTTATGGCCAACGCCTTGCTGCAGAAATGGATAGAACATGCAGAACGTCGTGCGCTGTTCTGGTGGCAGCCCAAGAACGCTGGCGTGAATATGGGAGATCACCTGTCCAAGGTGATCGTCTCCTGCGTGCTGTCGTTGCAGGACAAAACGCTGATCGAGAAGCGGGATCTGAGCAAGAAGCTGATCGCGATCGGCTCGGTACTGCACTTCGCCAAAGACGGCGACACCGTCTGGGGTAGTGGCATCAACGGCAAGATTCCTGGCGAGCGCAACACCTTCCGTACGCTCGATGTCCGTGCGGTGCGTGGGCCGAAGACGCGCAAGTTTCTGCTTGACCGCGGCATCGCAGTGCCGGAAGTGTATGGCGATCCCGGGCTGCTGACGCCGATGTTCTTCCCGGCCGATGCGCTCGGCGCGATCAACAAGCGCCCGTTCGCCATCGTTCCGCACTTCAACGAGCCGGTCGAAAAGTACAGCGCGTACAAGGACCACCTGGTATTTCCCAACGTCAAGCCCGCAACCTTCATGAGCGCGTTGCTTGGCGCCGAGTTGGTGATCAGTAGCTCGCTGCACGGCCTGATCCTTGCCGAAGCCTATGGAATCCCGGCGGTGTATCTGGACTGGGGCAACGGCGAAGATCGCTTCAAGTACGACGACTACTACAACGGCACCGGGCGTATGCAATGGCATTCCGGCAACAGCGTGGAAGAGTGTCTGCAGCTGGGCGGCAACGGCGATTTCGATCTGGAAAGGCTGCAGGCTGGACTGTTGGCTGCCTTCCCTTACGACCTTTGGTGATTCGATGATGCAGGGCCAGCGCGTGGATGTGGAAACAACGGGGATTGCCAGCGGGGCCACGCCGCCGGGTGTGGTGATTCCGTTAGGCGGCTTTCCGGTGTTGTCCACTACGCAGGAAGCCTTCGCGCTGGATCTATTTCATGCGCTGGCCGCCCGCCAGCCGCGGCGGGTGTTCTTTGCCAATACCAATTTCATCGTGCAGTGCCAGGCGCTACGGATGCGCATGCGCGAGCCCAGCGTGCGTATCGTCAACGACGGGATCGGCATGGATCTGGCTGCGCGGCTGATCCACGGCCGCCGCTTTGCCGGCAACCTCAATGGCACCGACCTGATTCCGTATCTGTGCCGCGAGAGCGCGCAGCCGCTGAAGTTCTTTCTGCTGGGCGGCCGTCCGGGTGTGGGCAAGACCGCTGCGGCGACGCTGACCGGGACCTTGGGGCAGCAGGTGGTCGGCATGTGCGACGGTTATGGCGAATTTGCGGCCGCGGGCGAGGGCCTGGCCGAGCGCATCAATCGCTCCGGTGCCGATGTGCTGCTGGTGGCGTTCGGCAACCCGCTGCAGGAGCGCTGGATCCTGGACCACAGCCATGCGCTGAGCGTGCCGCTGGTGTTTGGCGTGGGCGCGTTGCTCGATTTCCTGTCCGGCACCGCCAAGCGTGCGCCCGAGTGGGTGCGAGGCCTGCATATGGAATGGATGTATCGGCTGCTCAACGAGCCACGCCGTTTGCTCAAGCGCTATAGCTGGGATCTGCTGGTGTTCTTCCGCACCTGTCTGCGCGCAGGAAAGCAGCTACCCTGATGCAGGGGGAATGCGTCTGGCCTAGCATGCACGCATGCATCCGACCGCCGCCGCCCTGATCCGCTCGCTGGACCTCGCCCCGCATCCGGAAGGCGGGCACTATCGCCGCGTCTACGCCTCTGCACGTCAGGTGACCGACAACGGCCAGACCCGTCCGGCAATGACCGCCATCCGTTTCCTGCTGAGTGCGGACGAATGCAGTGCATGGCACCGCGTGGATGCGGAAGAAACCTGGCATTGGCAGCTCGGCGATGCGTTGGAACTGCTGATCTACGACACCTGCACCGAGCAAGTGCAGCATGTGATCGTGGATGCCGCCGAACGCGGCGAGCCGATGCATGTGGTGCCGGCAGGCTGCTGGCAGGCGGCACGCTCGCTCGGCGATTTCACCCTGGTGGGATGCACGGTATCGCCGGGATTTGTCTGGGAAGGATTTGCGCTGCTCGACAAGGCCTCGCCGTTGGCCGCACACCTGGCGACGCTGCTGCCACGCTAATCATCGACGGCGCTTGCGGTTCCGAACGCTTCCCTAACGCGGCTGCTGCCGGCTTGGCGTACTGTCCGCCTCAGACAGGGGGCGACACACCATGCAATGCAAGGTCGCAGGATGGGGAATGGGTTTGACGCTGGTGTCGCTGCTGGCGACCGCCAGTGAAGCTGCGCCGCCCAAGGTGGCGGCGCCGGCACCAGCAGTGGTGGATCTGGAGGCCATGGTCGTGCGCGGCGTGCAGCCCGGGCCGGGCTTGTGGAAGGTCAGCAAGGGCGATCATGTGTTGTGGATCCTGGGCACCTTGTCGCCGTTGCCGAAGCGACTGCAGTGGCAGTCGACCGAAGTGGAGACCATCATCGGCCAGTCCCAGCAGGTGCTGGAGGCGCCAACCGTGCAGGTGGATGCGGACATGGGATTTTTCGGCAAGCTGACCTTGCTGCCGTCGGCCATGAAAGCGATGAAGAATGAAGACGGACGCGAGCTGCGCGACATTTTGCCGGCCGACCTGTATGCGCGCTGGAGCGTGTCCAAGGCGCGCTATCTCGGCAGCGACCGCGGCGTGGAGCGCAAGCGCCCGATGCTGGCCGCCGGCGAGTTGTATCAGGCGGCAATCAAGCGCTCCGGCCTGGCCCGTTCGCCGGTGGTTTGGCCGGTGGTGGAACGCGCGGCCAAGCGCGCGGGGATCAAGCCGACCCCGACCGCGCTCGATTACAAGATCAAGGATCCACGTCAGGCGCTCAGGGAATTCCGTGCGGGAGGAATGGACGATACCGCGTGTTTCCGCAGCATTCTGGTCACGGTGGAACGCGATCTGCCGACGATGGTGGAGCGCGCCAATGCCTGGTCGGTGGGCGATATCGAGGCCTTGCGTCAGCTGCCGCGCGAAGACCCGCAGGCCGCCTGCATGGGCGCAATGGCCAGCTCTGGTGCCGCAAAAAAACGCGGCATCGACGATCTGGAGCGGCGCATGCGCGAGCATTGGCTGGGCATCGCCACCGCCGCGTTGCAACGCAATCGCAGCACTTTTGCGGTGCTGCCGATCAGCCGGCTGACCGCGCCGGACGGCTATCTGGCACGCCTGCAGGCGTTGGGCTATGCCGTGGAAGCGCCTTGAGCCGATGTCGCCGCGTGCGCCAGGGGTGTCATGCAGCACGAGCACAGGAGCTGGCATCGATCCAATGGATGCGGCAGGCGGCTGTTGCGCGGCGTGCGTCGCGGTGCTTGCGCTTAGATGTGTATCGGCATGCATGGCGGTGGGCCTGCCGATGTGGCCAGGGTATGCTGCGCGCCTTCACGTTTTGAGAGCTGCGCGTTGAACGCATTGCCGCTGCGCATTCTGGGCACCGGGCGCCATGTTCCGGCGACGGAAGTGACATCGCACCAGTTGGACGAGCGCTGGCAGTTGCCGGCCGGAACAACGTTCGCGCGTCTGGGCGTGCAGACGCGCCATTACGTGGGCGAGGGCGAGACCGCAGCGTCGATGGGGGCAGCCGCTGCGCAACAGGCCTTGGCCAGCGCCGGGCTCGATGCCAGTCGGATCGATTGCCTGATCTCCGCCTGCAGCGTCATGGAGCAGCCGATTCCCTGCCAGGCAGTGCTGATCCAGCGCGCGCTCGGCCTCGGCGATTCGGGCGTACCCGCATTCGACGTCAATGCCACCTGCCTGAGTTTTCTGGTGGCCCTGGACATGGCGGCCAACGCACTGGCGCTAGGCCGGTACGAGCGCGTGCTGATCGTCTCCAGCGAAGTCGCATCGGCCGGGCTGGATGCAGCGACGCCGGCCACGGCCGGCTTGTTCGGCGATGGCGCAGCCGCAGTGGTCGTTGGCCGCAGCGACGCAGGGCAGGGCTCGGCGCTGCTCTCCAGCCGGCTGTCCAGTTATGGCAATGGCGCGGAGCTGTGCCGCATTCGCGGCGGCGGCACGCGTTATCCGCACGGCGAAGACAGCGCGCCCGATGCTTCGCGCGTGTTCTGCATGGACGGACGCGGCGCCTACCGTTTCGCCGCGCGGCATCTGCCGGCGTTCTGGGAACAACTGCTGCACGAGGCCGGCACCACGACTGCTGCCTTGCGCTGCCTGGTGCCGCACCAGGCCTCCGGCGGCGGCCTGGATCATGTGGTGCAGACCTTGGGACTGCGCCCCGATCAGGTGGTACGCATCCTGCAAACCACCGGCAATCAGGTTGCCGCGTCGTTGCCGCATGCGCTGCATCATGCACGCGTCGAGCTGGGCCTGCAGCGCGACGATCTGTTCGCGCTGCTTGGCACCGGGGCAGGGCTTGCCATCGGCGGCATGGTGTTGCGCTACTGATGCCGGTACGCGTGTCGCTCGAGCTGCTGCGCGTGGGCCACTGTCGCCATTGCGAACGCATGGTGCGCGCCGATGGTCACTGGCACGCGGTGGAATTCCCCGCATTGAGCGTGCTGATCCGGCATCCGCAGCGCGGCGCGCTGTTGTACGACACCGGCTACGCGGCGCATTTTTTCCGCGCCACCGATCCCTGGCCGGAGCGCCTGTACCGCTGGACCACGCCAGTAAACTTGCCCGTCGACGAAACCCTGGGCGCGCAGTTGAGTAAACGCGGCGTGTCGCTGGATGACATCGCCTGGTGTCTGATTTCGCATTTCCACGCCGACCATGTCGGCGGTCTGCGCGATCTGCCGAATGCGCGCTTCATGTGCCTGCGCGCGGACTACCAGCAGTTGCGTAGCTGCTCGCGCGTGGGCGGGTTGCGCCGGGCCTTGCTGCCGCAGCTGCTGCCCGACGACTTCGACCAGCGGCTGCAGTTTGCCGACCAGGCTCCGCAGCGCGCGTTGACTGGAGCCTGGCAGGGGCTCGGCCCGGCTTACGATCTGTTCGAGGACGGCAGCGTGCTCGCGGTATCGCTACCCGGACACGTGCCCGGCCAGATGGGGCTACGGGTACGCGACCAGCACGACCGCGAGGTGTTGCTGTGTGCGGACGCGGTATGGTCCTCGGCCACCTGGGCCACGCTGCAATGGCCGGCCTGGCCCACGCGCCTGCTGATGCACGACTGGTACGCATTCCAGCGCACCGTGCATCGCTTGCACGCCTTGTCGCACGCCCATCCGGAGCTGGCGATCCTGCCCTCGCATTGCCAGCCGAGTCTTGACCGTTATCAACCGGAGTGGCGATGAGCCTGCGCATTCTTGTGACCGGTGCGTCCGGTTTTGTCGGTGGTGCGTTCCTGCGGCGCTTTCAGGAGCAGCCAGGTGTCGAGATTCGAGGCATCGGTCGTCGCGCCAGCGATCTTCCCAACTACCATCGCATCGACCTGAGCCGGGCGTTTGCGCTGGACTGGCAACCGGATGTGGTGATTCATGCAGCTGCGTTGGCCTCGCCATGGGGCACGCGTGCGCAGTTCCAGCTGCACAACGTCCAGGCCACCGCCAATGTCATCGACTTCTGCAAACGCAACGGCTGCCCACGCCTGCTGTATGTCTCCTCCAGTTCGGTGTTCTATCGCGAAGCGCATCAATACGATCTGGACGAAGACAGCCCGATCGGCCCGGCGTTCGTCAATACTTACGCAGAAACCAAATATCTTGGCGAAACCCTGCTCGATGCCTATCCGGGGCAGAAGTGCGTCCTGCGCCCGCGTGCGGTGTTCGGGCCCGGCGACACGGTGCTGTTTCCACGCGTGATCGCCGCCGCGCGCAAGGGCGCGTTGCCACGTTTCGTCGGCCAGACCCGGCCGGTGATCGGCGACCTGATCTATATCGATACGCTGTGCGATTACCTGTACCGCGCGGCCACCGCGCCGCAGTTGCAGGCTGCCTACAATCTCACCAACGCACAACCGGTGGACCTGCAGCACGTGTTGTTGGAGGTGCTGGCGCGCCTGCAGCTGCCGTTGCCACGGCGCGAGGTACGCATCGGCACCGCGTTGCGCATGGCCAGCGTGGTGGAGGCGGTATATCGCGGGCTGCGGCTGCGGGGCGAGCCGCCGATCACGCGCTTCGGCGTTGGCGTGTTCGCGTATTCCAAGACCTTCGATCCGCGCCGCACGCTTGCCGATCTTGGCCCGCCCAGTGTTGGCCTGGACGCGGGTGTGGACGCCTTCGTGCGCTGGCAGGCAGCACAGTGGACCTGATCGTCCCAATCCTGGCAGCGCTGTATCTGGCCGTGCTGCTGGTCAAGACGGCGGCCGCGCTGTGGGTCGTGCGCGGCGAACGGGTGAGGTCAGCGCACAGTGCCGTTGCAACACCGGCCGAGGTGGCGATCCTGCAGCCCATTCTTGGTGGCGATGCGCATTTGCAAGAGGTGCTTGCCGCCAACGTGCAGGCATTGCCGCAGGCGCAGTTCGTCTGGTTGCTGGATGCCGACGATGGCCCGGGAAACGCCGCTGCCGATGCAGTCGTTGCGCTATATCCGCAGCTGCGTATCGCGCGCATGCTGGTGCCCCCGGCGCCACCTGGCATCAACCCCAAGGCCTGGAAACTCGATTACGCGCTGCCGCACATCGATGCGCCTGTGAGCCTGATTCTCGACGACGATGCGCACCTTGGCGACCGTGCGCTGTCGCAACTGTTGCTGGACCTCGCGCATGCCGATGTGGTCACCGCACTGCCGTATTACCGCGACGGCGCCACGCTGGCCGGGCGCCTGTTGGCGCAGTTCGTCAACAACAATGCCGCGCTCACGTACCTGGGCTGGCTGCCATTCGCAGCGCCGTTGACCATCAACGGCATGTGCTATGCCGCGCGCACCGAACAACTGCGCCGCTGGGGTGGCTTTACTGCATTGCTGGAGCAACTGACCGACGATCTGGCCTTCGCGACCCTGGTGCGCGACCGCGGCGGGCGGCTCTGGCAATCCATTGCGCCGGTGGCGATGCGTACCGCCATGCCCGACCTGCGTGGATATGTGCGCCAGATGCATCGCTGGATGCTGTTCGCATCGATCCTGCTAGGCCGTCAACGCCTGCGCGTACGCAGCGCCATCGGCGTGTTGCAGGGGCTGCCGCCGGTGCTGCTGCTGGCCATGCTGGTCTGCGCTTGCGTGCAGCACACCTGGCCGGCTGCACTCTGCGTGCTGATCGTTTTGCTGGCACGCGCGCTGCTGCTGTGCGGTGTGCAATGGCGCGTCACCGGCGCCGTTCGCCATCGCCTGCTGCTGTCGCTATGCGCCGAATGTCTGCAGCCGCTGCATCTGCTGCACGCAGCGCTGGTGCGTACCATCCGCTGGCGCACGCGGCGTTACCGTGTGTTTCCCGATGGGTGCTTTCGTGCGGAGTGAGTCGGGCCCGCTGCAGATCGCCTTTCTCACCGGGCAAAGCGATCCGGCAAGCTGCGCCTTGAGTACGGAACAGGGCGCATTTCTGCGACAGCTGCAGGGCACAGGCCGGCAGTTGGTGGATTGCAATTATCCGTACCGCCGCAATAGCGCGCCGCACCGGCGCACGCCGTTGTGGCGTGCCAGCCTGTCCAATGCGCGGCAGTATCTTGCGGCCCGACATGCCCGCCTTGCCGAGGCCGACCGCAAGCGTGTGCATGCACTGCTGGATCAGAGGCCGATGACGCTGCTTCTTGCCGGCAGCTGCGGGCTGCAGCTATTGACCGCATTGCGGTTGCCGGATGCGCTGCGCGCACGTCTGGCGGTTTTTGCGTACGGCCCGGTGTGTGATGCGCCCGCCGTGTTCGGCCAGCTGTGCGTGGTACAGGGCCGCAGCGACTGGATCTCTCGCGCACTGTTCGATGGGCAGGTCGATGCCAGGCCTGCGTGCGGACACATGGCGTACCTGCATAACGCCGAGGTGCTTGCCGAGTGCCAGCGCTTTGTCGCGCAGATCGAACGGAAGCGACAGGGCGTAGCGCATGCGCATTGATCTGATCGCACCGCCATACAGCGGCCATCTGCATCCCATCCTGGCGATCGCGCAACAACTCGCGGCGCAGCACGAGGTATGCGTCATCAGCACGCCTGCCGCGCAGGCGCGCATCGAGGCATGTGGGCTCACCGCTGCCAGCGTGCTGGATGCGCATGCCGATCGCGTGCTGCTTTCCATCGCAAACCCGCCGCATGCAGTGGGCCACAACCCGGTGCGCCTGCGTCGGCAGCTGCACAGCGCACTCGGGCTCATGGCACAGCTTGGCGAAGCGCTACAGCAGCGCTTCGCCAAGCGGCGGCCGGATCTGGTGATCGTCGACTTCACCCTGCCCAGCGCAGGACTGGCCGCCCAGACGATGGACATTGCCTGGTGGACCAGCATGCCGTCGCCGTGCGTGATCGAAACCACGGATGGGCCGCCCGCCTACTTTGGTGGGTTGCTGCCTGCGACCACGCCCTTGCAGCGTGTCTGGCATGCAGCGGCGCGCCGGCTCACGCGTGGTTTCAAGCGGACTCTGCACCGTTGCTATCGGCGCCGGATGCGCGCTTGCGGGTTGCCGGCGATCTATCGCAGCGATCGCAGCGAGGCGGTGTATTCGCCGCAGTGCATCCTGGCCCTGGGAGTCCCGTCGTTCGAGCTGGCGCAACGTTGGCCGACGGCAGTGCGCTTTGTCGGGCCGCAGTTATGCACGCCGCCGTCGTCGGTGACGGCGCCCCCCTTCGTCGACGGTCGCCGGCATGTGCTGGTGACGCTGGGCACGCATCTGCAATGGGTCAAGCAGCGCATGGAGGGCGTGTTGCGTGCGCTGGCGCCGCAGTTCCCGGAGGTGGTCTTCCATTTCAGCGACGGCGACACCGGCGCTCCGCTGCAGCCGGGGCAGGGCAACTATCAGCGGCTGCCGTACGTGGATTACGCGCAGCATCTGCACCGCTACGCATTGGTGATCCACCACGGCGGTGCCGGCATTCTCTACGCCTGCCTTGCCGCCGGACTGCCGGCGATCGTCTATCCGCTGGATTACGACCAGTTCGACCACGCCGCCCGCCTGCAGGTGGCTGGTGCTGCCTGGTGGTTGCGCGATCTGGATGGGTTGCCGGCGTTGCTGCGTGAGGCGCTCGGTGCTGACGAGGTAACACACGGCGTGCACCGGCTGCAGGCGGAGCTACAACTGATTCAATCGCAGGCGCGCATCGTGCACCTGGTGGAGGGCTTCGCGCGGACTGGCGCGGTGCCGCCGATGTAAGGCGGCACGCGCCACAAGGAGCCTGGCAGGCGCGATCAGCCTGCCGCAGCGTTCAACGCAGGCGGCAGGCTGATCGTCAGCTGCGGCCAGCGCTTGAGCACGGCGGCGCGAATGCCGGCTTGGTCGATGCCGGCTTCCGCAAGCAGGTCTTCGCGGCTGGCGTGATGCTGGAAGCTGTCCGGCAGGCCCAGGTGCAGCATCGGCATGGTAACGGCTTCGGCGTTGAGCAGTTCTGACACGCCAGAACCTGCGCCGCCGGCAACCACGTTGTCTTCGATCGTGACGAAGCCATCATGGGTTTTTGCCAGCTCCAGCAGCAGCGCCTTGTCGAGCGGCTTGACGAAGCGCATGTTCACCACCGTCAGCCCCAGTTCGCGCCCGACCGCCTCGGCCGCATCCACCATCGCGCCGAAGCCGAGCAGGGCGATGCGGGTGCCGCTGTGGCGCAGCTGCGCCTTGCCGATCGGCAACGTGGCAAGCGAGGTGTCCAGTGCTGCGCCGGGACCGGTGCCACGCGGGTAGCGCACCGCCGCCGGGCCCTGGTATTGCACGCCGGTGCTCAGCATCTGACGGCATTCGGCCTCGTCGGCAGGCGCCATCACCACCATGTGCGGCACGCAGCGCAGAAAGCTCAGATCCAGATTGCCGGCATGGGTGGCGCCATCCGGGCCGACCACGCCGCCGCGATCGATCGCGAACAGCACATCCAGTTGCTGCACCGCCACGTCGTGCACCAGTTGGTCGTAGCCGCGCTGCAGGAACGTGGAATAGATCGCGACCACCGGCTTGGCGCCCTGGGTCGCCATGCCGGCGGCCAGCGTGACCGCGTGCTGCTCGGCAATGGCTACATCGAAATAGCGCTGCGGATATTCCTTGCTGAAACGCACCAGGCCCGAGCCCTCGCGCATCGCCGGCGTGATCACCAGCAACTTGGGTTCGGCGGCGGCCATGTCGCACACCCAGTCACTGAAGACGTCGGTGTAGGTCGGCTTCTTGGCGCCGGTCTTGGCGACCAGGCCCTTGCTTGGATCGAACGGGCCAACGGCGTGGTAGCCGATCTGATCGCCTTCGGCCAGTTCGTAGCCCTTGCCCTTGGTGGTGATGACGTGCAGCAGTTGCGGGCCCTTGAGCGTCTGCAGGGTCTTCAGTGCGCCGACCAGGCTGGGCAGGTCGTGGCCATCGATCGGGCCGGTGTAATGGAAGCCCATTTCCTCGAACAGCGTGGATGGCACGAACATGCCTTTCCAGTGTTCTTCCCAACGCCGCACGAAACGCGCGGTGGGGTTGTTCTTCTTGTCGCCGAGGATCTTCTTGCCGCCTTCGCGGATCGCATTGAGCGTGCGGCTGCCGCTGGCGCGCCCCAGCATCTTGGTCAGCCCGCCCACTGCTTCGGAGATCGACATGCGGTTGTCGTTGAGGATCACCAGCAGATTCGGTTCCGGGTCCATGCCGCCGGCGTGGTTGAGCGCTTCGTAGACCATGCCGGCGGTCATCGCGCCGTCGCCGATCACCGCCACCACCTTGCGGTCGTCGCCGTTGCGCTGCGCAGCGATGGCCATGCCGAGCGCGGCCGAAATCGAGGTCGACGAATGGCCAACGCCAAAGGTGTCGTAGATGCTTTCCTCGCGCTTGGGAAACGGCGCCACGCCGTCCTTCTGCTTGACCGTGTGGATCTGGTCGCGCCGGCCGGTGAGGATCTTGTGCGGGTAGGTCTGATGCCCGACGTCCCAGACCAGCTGATCGACCGGCGTCTGATACAGGTAGTGCAGGGCGACGGTGAGCTCGATCACGCCCAGGCCGGCCGCGAAGTGCCCGCCGCTCTTGCCCACCGATTCGATCAGATAGGAGCGCAGTTCTTCGGCGATCGCGGTCAGCTCGGCTTCGTCGAAGCGGCGCAGATCGTCGGGGGTCTGGATGCGGGACAGGCGCGGATAGCGGGTGGTGTCGATCATCATCGTGTCAATCTTCTGAAGCCGTATTGTCCTCCCCATGCGAAGGCCCGGCAAGCAAACCGGTTCAGCTGTCAGCGGGAAGTGATGGGCGCGCGCACCGTGACGCCTGGCGCGCGCGACGCTCACCCGACACCTGCGGCAATCTGCCGCACCTGGCGATGTGCTGGTTGCGCCGTGTCTCCGCGATCCCTTGGCTCCGCGCCTCTGCGTAAGGGGCGGACACTGCGCCTCAAGGCGTCTCATGCATTGGATCGCGGTGGCCGGGTTCGATGTCACGTCGGACACCCGGTGCGCCGGTGAAGCCGCCAACGCCGCTGCGCGAGTGGGACAACGGCACGCGCGTCCAGGCTCAACCACCCGCGGCTGTCTTGGCACGCCTTGCAAGCTTGCGTGCCACTGACCAGCCAGCAGCCGCAACAAATGGACAGTCGGCTTACAGCGACAGTTTGGAGCGCTTGGGCAGCTGCGCGCGCAAAAAGGCCATCTGATCGGACAGGATGTTGCGGTTGGACAGGATCAGGTGCTCGATCCAGCTCGGCCGGTAGGGCACCGCCAGCAGCGGCATATGCGCCTGTTGCGGCGTGCGGTTGGCCTTGCGCGAATTGCACTGGAAACAGGCGGTCACCACGTTTTCCCAACTGTCGCGACCGCCTTTGGACACCGGCATGACGTGGTCGCGGGTCAGGTGCGGGCGGCTGAAATGCTGGCCGCAGTACATGCACAGCTGCGAATCGCGCGCGAACAGCGCGGTGTTGCTGAGGGTCGGGGTCGGGTCCAGCGCGCGCGAACGGGCGTGCCCGCGCGCGGCGATGATGGGGTGCAGTTCCAGCGTGCTGCGCTCGCCGGTCAGCCGCGAGATGCCGCCGTGGATCTGCATGCAAGGCTCGCCCAGCGTCCACGACACCGCATCGCGGGCGTATAGGCAGGCGGCGTCTTGCCAGTTGATCCAATCCAGCACGCGGCCGTGCGCATCGAGCGACAACAGGCGAAGCGTGGGGAGTTGGTGGATTGCAGCGACAGCGCTGCCCGCGTCCGGGGCATAGCTGCCTCCGGGGACGATCACATCACGAACGTGCGTGTCTGTCTCCATCGGGAAAACAGCTTATACCCGATCGTTGACAGTTTGTGTATCACAGCGAACGGCGTTGGCAGGTGTCTCCAAAATACTGGCTCAGTAAGTACTGTTGGCCGCGATTCCGTGCCGCCGCGCTGCGGGATCACTCGTCAAACGCAGTGATGGCGTTGGTGAGCGTCGGAACGCACCCGGGCGCGACGCCTTGTCGAGCGACTCCACCCGTCGCGGCCAGGTCCGCTCCTACAGCAGCGGTGGAATCTCGCGTCGTTATCCGTAGGAGCGCACCCGGGCGCGACGCCTTGCCTAGCGACTCCACCCCGCCGCGGCCAGGTCCGCTCCTACGGCGGCGGAATCTCGCGTCGTTGCCCGTAGGAGCGCACCCGGGCGCGACGCCTTGCCGAGCGATACCACCCGTCACGGCCAGGTCCGCTCCTACAGCAGCGGCGGAATCTCGCGTCGTTATCCGTAGGAGCGCACCCGGGCGCGGCGCCTTGCCGAGCGACTCCACCCCGTCGCGGCCAGGTCCGCTCCTACGGCAGCGCCGTGATGATGGCGCTCAGCCTTCGCCGAACAGTTCCGCGTCCAGCGTCATCAGCGGTGCGGCGCCACTGCGGATGGCGGCGGAATGGGTCATGGTGCGTGGCAGGATGCGGGCGAAGTAGAACCGCGCCGTCTCCCGCTTGGCGCGCCTGAAGTCCTCGCCGTGCGCCGATGCGTCGGCAGCGGCCACGCTGCGCGCCCACCAGTACGCCAGCACCACGTAACCCGAATAAAACAGGTAGTCATGGCTGGCCGCGCCCAGTTCGTCGGGGTTGCGCGCGGCGCGATCGAGCACATCGCGGGTCAGCATCGCCCATTCGCTGCACTTGTCGCGCAGCGGCTTGATGAACTCGGCCAGCGCGGCGTTGCCGTCCTGCGCGTTGGCGAAGGTTTCCACATCGGCCAGGAACAGCTTCAGCCCGGCAGCCTGGCTGGCAGCGGTCTTGCGGCCGATCAGGTCCAGCGCCTGGATGCCGGTGGTGCCTTCGTAGATGGTGGTGATACGCGCGTCGCGGGCCAGTTGCTCCATGCCGTATTCGCGGATGTAGCCGTGGCCGCCGAAGCACTGCAGCGCGTGGTAGGTATTCTCGATCGACCATTCGGTCTGGCAGGCCTTGGAGATCGGGGTGAGGAAGCTCACCAGGGTCTCGGCGTCGGCGCGTTCGCGTTCGCTCTCGCCGCGATGGGCGACGTCGACCAGGCTGGCCGCATGCAACGCGAGCAGGCGGCTGCCTTCGGTCAGCGACTTGATGGTCAGCAGCATGCGGCGCACGTCCGGGTGCACGATGATCGGGTCGGCCGGTTTGTCCGGGAATTTGGCGCCGCTGAGCGCCCGCGATTGCAACCGCTCGCGGCTATAGCGCAGGGCGTTCTGGTAGGCGCGCTCGGACAACCCGATGCCTTGCAGGCCCACGCTCAGGCGTGCGGTATTCATCATCGTAAACATCGCCTGCAGGCCCTTGTGCGGCTGGCCGACCAGGTAGCCTTGCGCGCCTTCGAAGTTCATCACGCAGGTCACCGAACCCTTGATGCCCATCTTGTGCTCGATGGAGCCGCAATGCAGCGCGTTGCGCTCGCCCACGGTGCCGTCGCGGTCCACCTTGAACTTGGGGGTGACGAACAGCGAGATGCCCTTGGCGCCGGCCGGGGCGTCCGGCAGCTTGGCCAGCACCAGGTGCACGATGTTGTCGGTGAGGTCGTGCTCGCCGGCGGTGATGAAGATCTTGGTGCCGGTGATGGCGTAGCTGCCATCGGCATTGGGTTCGGCACGGGTCTTGAGCAGGCCCAGGTCGGTGCCGCAATGCGGTTCGGTCAGGCACATGGTGCCGGTCCAGCGGCCGTCGATCAGGGGTTTGAGGAAGACGTCCTGCTGCCAGGTCTCGCCGTGCTGGCGCAGCGCTTCCATCGCGCCATGCGACAGCAGCGGAAAGTTGCCCCAGGCCAGGTTGGCGGCGTTGATCATTTCGCTCAGCGGCACGCCCAGCGTGTGCGGCATGCCCTGGCCGCCGAATTGCGGTTCGGCGGTGAGCCCGTTCCAGCCGCCTTCCACGAATTGATCGTAGGCGGCGCGGAAGCCGGGCGGAGTGGTCACCGTGTGCGTGCTCTTGTCGAACGCGCAACCGATCTCGTCGCCCACACTGTTGAGCGGCGCCAGCACCTGCGAGGTGAAGCGGCCGGCCTCTTCGAGCACGGCGTCGATGATGTCGGTGCTGGCCTCGGTATAGCCGAGCCGGGCGAACAGGGCGTGCGCGCCGAGCACATCGTGCAGGGCGAAGCGGAAATCGGTCAGCGGGGCGGTATAGCTGCTCATGCGGAATCCTTGGAAGCGCGGGTAGGGGGGCGTGCGCGCTAGCGCAGCACGCCGTTGAGGCCGGGGGCCGGGCTGAGCGTATTGCGCGATTCCACACTGAACTGGCGCTGTTTCTTGTCCTGCGGGGTCGCCCAGACGGTGCCCTTGAGCGCGTACGGGAACGAGCGGCCGCCGGCCAGCACGTCGGCCACGGTGATGCGACCGAGCGAGGTGGGTTGCACGGCGACGGTGACCACATCGGCGGTTTCCGGGCCGATCGACATGCCCACTGCCTGGTCGAGCTTGCCGGCCAATTGGTCGCCGGCAGAGATCTCCAGTGCCACGCGTTCGAACTGCATCGGGATGCTGCTGTAGTTCTGCAGGCGCAGATCCACCGACCAGGAGCCATCGGCACGCACGGTCAGTTGCTGGATGCTGGCGGCCGGCTCGGACACCCGGCGGACTGCGCCGCCGCAGGCGCTCAGCAGCAGCCCGCAGGCCAGCGATACAAGAAGAAGGCGAGAGGCACGACGCATGGACTCGGGTCCTTGGCGGAATGAGGCGGCGCCAAGAATACTACGCAGTACGGTCGCCGCTCCCCAGCGCGCGCAGCGGAGGTGGCGATCCTAGGCCGGGGCGCGGGCAGGCCTCACAACACCGGCGCGGCCACAATCAATGGCGACAGGTCGTAGCCCATCGCGGTGGCCTGCGCCTTGAGCCGTTCCAGTTGCGCGCGCTGCATCTGCGGCGAGCGCGACAGGATCCACAGGTACTTGCGATCCGGCTCGCCGACCACCGCCCATTGGTAATCCGGGTCGAGCGCGATCACCCAATAGTCGGCCCACACCAGCGGCAACCAACCCAGCCACTCGGGAGCGAAGCGCACCTGCAACTGCCCGGGCTGGCCGGCGACCGGGCGCGCCACGCCGTCGGCCTGGGTCAGGCTGCCATCGGCGGTGCGGCAGCCATTGCGCACGCCGATCAAGCCATCGTCGCGCAAGGTGTAGATGGCGGTAATGTCGCTACGGCACTTTTTCTGGAACGACACCGGCAGGTGTGCAATCTCATGCCACTGGCCGGCATAGCGCGAGATGTCCAGCTGCGGCACCGCGCGCACCGGCTGTTGCGCAAACGCGGCCAGCGGCAGCAGGGCGACGAACGACAGCAGCAGGCGGGGCAGGCGCATGACAATCTCCGGTGGACGCGCGCAGGCTAGGCCATGTCCCCGGCCGCGCGGCGTGAAGCGGTGCAAGAAACGCGTCCCCCACGGCGGCCGGCAATAAAGTTGCTCGCAACGCTTGCCCAAACTGCGCCTGCTCGCTATAGTGCGCGTCCTCGCAACGCAGGCATCGTGTTGCAGGTTAAGTGGCCGAGTAGCTCAGTTGGTAGAGCAGGGGATTGAAAATCCCCGTGTCGGCGGTTCGATTCCGTCCTCGGCCACCATATCCAAGCCTTCGTTCGCAAGGCTTCCCGGTTCTCACCGGATCTGTCGCTCTCCCGGTACTTTACTCGATTGCATATGCGGTGGGCAGTGGTGCGTGTTGCAGGCGCGCGCGTTAATTCTGATGTGATCCAGCATGGACACAGGCTTGCGCGTTGGTTCGGCTTCCCGATCGTGCGCTTAGGCGCTACGTGCGTCCGATGCAATCGATTTCTACGTGATCTTCAAATGTGCATGGCGATACTGCGCGCATGACGCACAAGACACTTCGACGCACCCTGATCCACGGTTACTGCGGTGAATTCCGCGTGGAGACCCTGGAAAGCCAGGCGCCAGGCGCGACGCTGTGGCTTTCGACTGCGTTCGTTTATCACCGCGACCGCGCCGCGCCCGTGGCCACGATCGAGGGCGCAGGGCAGGGCGAGTACCGGGGCGACGCGCGCGAGCAGGCGCTGCGCGTAGGGTCTTGTCTGGCGGAGTTTTTGGACCCCAAGGAATACCGCAGCTGCGAAAGGCAGAGCGGCTGAAGAATCGCGGACTCTTGCCTGCGCTTCGAGCGTGTAGGCGTCCGGATCGTGGTTGGCGGGGAACAGGACAGACCGGCGGCAAGTCGCGCGATGCCTTGCATGAACTCGGCGCGTACTGCGAGTGCCGAAGTGGGCGCGCCCGCGCATGTCGTGCTTATAGCAACACCACGTTGTGCAGATGCGTTTGCAGGCCCTTGCGCAAAATCCGGTAGCAATCGCGATCGAAGTCGCCGGGTGCGGACTGCAGTTTGCGGGCAGCGGCCAGCGAGGTGGCGCTGCCCAGATAGTGCCAGTTGCGCAGCACGTGAAACTGGCGCAATTGCTTACCTTCTTCCATGCATGCGATCGCGCCAGGAAACGGCCATACGACCTGTTCCAGGTGCTGGAGGGCAGCGCGTAGACGCGTCTCGTGGTCGCCCAGCGACTCGGCGCCATGGCAGGCACCGGCACAGCGCTTCAACATGGCGCGGAAACACGGGCGGCCATCGGTAGCGCGTTCCAGGCCGAGCAGCCCGTAGCAAAGGCGGTCGCGATCGGCCAGCCGCCGCAACGCTTCCTTGGCGGCGCGTGGGCTGGAATAGAGCCCATACAGCCATGGTGTTACCGCCGGATCGCGCTCGGCTGAATGCACGATGGACACGGCGCCGCAATACAGGCGGATCGAAAACTGACGCGGTACGCGACGCAGCTTCTGGTTGTACAGCGGGCGCATCGATTTGATGAGCTGGGATTCCAGCAGCTGCGCACCGAGATCGCCGGCCATTTCGAACACGCTGATGCGCCGGGTCTGGCGCAATAACGAGGCTTCGCGTGGCGTGCGGAAGTGATCCATCACCCGCATCCGCAGGTTGATGCTCTTGCCGATGTACAAGGGGAGTCCGCTGTCCTTGCCGTGGAACAGATACACCCCGGCAGTCGTTGGCAAGGTTGCGAGCGTGCTGCGCAAATGGTCGGGGTAGGCGTATTCGACCGCGCCGAGCCCGCGGCGAACGCGTTCACTGCGGGCCACGGCGGACCTTGGTCTGCTGCGTCAGCGCATCGACTCGTGCGCAACCTCCCAGATGGCGCGGTGCTGCTGTATGCACGGTGGCGTGTGAGAGTGCATGTAAAATCGTTGTCATCGGGCGGCAGCATGCCGATGTGCTGTCGCATCAGCTGAGACGCGGCATGATCCTTGAAAAGGACGCGCTTCCGAAAGAGCTTCAGCTCTTCCGGAAGCGCCGTGGTACCTGCAGTGTTGCGCAGCTCAGCGGTTGTTGCCGCCACCGCTTGCCTGGCCGCCCTTCTTGCCGGCCTCGCGCGCTTCTTCCGAGGTGAACTCGTGGGCATTGCCACTTTCATGGGCCGCCTTACCGCCCTTGGATGCGATTTCGCGCTGCTTGTCTTCGTCCATCGAAGCAAAGCCGCGGTTGCTGGTGCCACCCTTGTTGTCGTTCTGATTTGCCATTGCAGATTCTCGTTTCGTCAGTTGGGGAATGCACCACTGGACGCCGTGGTGCGAGGCCAGCATCGCGGTGGAGGCATCAATCGGACGTGGGCGTTTCGACAGCTAGGCGTGAGCCGGCAAGCGGGCTTGACGAGCGATCTTCACTGGCGAAAAACGCGGTGTGGCGAAGCAATGCTGCAGACGCTCGACAGTATGTCGACTCAACCATACGCGCGCGACAGCGACGGCCGACGATGCAGGCAGCCTCGACGCAGACCAGGACACAGCGATGACGGCACCATGCGGATGGTGGACAACAGTGCTGGCAATGACGGCGACGCTCGCCATGCCAGCCGGCGTCGCAGCGCTCCCCGCAGGCGCTGCCGAATCGTACCTACCGTCGGTGATGGGTGTCGCTAGCGCAGATCTCACGGAAATGGCCGGCTGGATGACGTGGTTGCGTTGCGTGCATCCGCAGAACAGACGCTGCGTGACAATGGACATGCGCCACCGCCGTGTACCTTGCTGGTGCTGGTGCTGGTGCTGGCGCTGGTTGCAAATGCGGACGTTGGGTTTGTCCAAGCCGTGCGCAACACGCGGGTGATCTTCAAAGCCGACGAAGGCGGGCAGTGCGATCCGTTTCCGGACAGCGCCCAGGGCCGGGTCGCGAAGGGCGCCTATTTCACTGTGCAAAACGGAGTGGCGTGCGGACAACACTGGACCGACTGCATCACCTTTCGTTACGACCGCCACCGCTGCGCTGTCGTGTTCCACAAGCGCGTGACCGACGTATGGGAAATGAACACCCAGGACACGCCCGATGCCGATGCGCTGCGCCTGAGCCAGCACACAGAAAGTGCCGCCGACCCGGGGAAGCCGGTCCTGCTATCTGCCTATACGCCTGCACCGTGATGGGCGTAGCTGTGCGTTCATTCGCCCGCGCGTCGCCGCTCTGCGTGTAGTGCCGGGTTCACGGCGAACGTGTCAGCGCGCGGCGCGCCGGTGTCCCGGTCGAGCCGGCGGTATCGCACCGAGTCAGCGCAATGGGCGCAGCGCCGTCGGGCTGGGAACGCCGCCAAACGAGAGGAGCGACACCCGGCGTACTCGGGTGCGCAGCTGCAGTCGCAGTGCACGGGTTCAGCGGCAGGCGCTGCCGTACGGGAAATGCTCATGGATGTGACGAATCGCCTCACCGGACCCAACTAGACTATGACCACGGGAATGGCCCCGCGGAGAACATCACTTGAACGATCCCGGTCACGGAGAGCTGCGGGCGCCTCACATCAGCGAATCTCGCAGCCTGCCCGTCGAGAAGCGCCGCTCGGACATCTTCTTTGCTGCAGTGGAAACCACGCGCATGCCGATGACGGTGACTGACCCCCACCTTCCGGATAATCCCATCGTGTTCGCCAACCGCGCATTCCTGGAGATGACCGGCTATGCCGCCGACGAAGTCATCGGCAACAACTGCCGTTTCCTGCAGGGGCCGGACACCGATCCGGCCAGCATCAGCGATGTGCGCGAATCCATCGAAAGCCGCAGCGAGTTTGCCACCGAGGTGCTGAATTACCGCAAGGACGGCTCCTCGTTCTGGAATGCGCTGTTCATCTCGCCGGTGTTCGACGACAAGGGCAACCTGGTGTATTTCTTCGGCTCGCAGCTGGATGTGAGCCGGCGCCGCGATGCCGAAGATGCGCTGCGCCAGGCGCAGAAGATGGAAGCGCTGGGCCAGCTGACCGGCGGCATCGCGCACGATTTCAACAATCTGCTGCAGGTGATGTCTGGACATCTGGAAGTGATCCAGATGATGGCCAGCGCCGGCGGCGGTAGTGCCGAGCGCATTGCCTTCAGTGCCGAACACGCGGCGGCCGCGGCTGCCAAGGCGGCCACCTTGACCCAGCAGCTGCTGGCGTTTTCGCGCAAGCAGAAATTACGCGGGCGGGTGGTCAATCTCAACGGACTGGTGGCCGGCATGACCAACATGGCCGAGCGCGCGCTGGGAGGCGGGGTCACTCTGCGCCAGTCGCTGGAAGAAGGGCTGTGGAACTGCCAGATCGACACCACCCAGGCAGAGGTGGCGCTGTTGAACGTGTTGATCAATGCGCGCGACGCGATGGCCCAGGCCGAACGCAAGGAAGTGACGGTGCAGACCCAGAACGTGGAGATCACCGGCCACGATCTGGCGATGTACCACCAGCTGGCACCGGGCCGCTACGTCAGCATTGCCGTGACCGACACCGGCTCGGGCATGCCGCCGGAGGTGGTCGGCCGGGTGATGGAACCGTTCTTCACCACCAAGGAGGAAGGGCAGGGCACCGGCCTGGGCCTGTCGATGGTGTATGGATTCGTCAAGCAGTCCGGCGGCACCGTACGCATCTACAGCGAGGTGGGCGAAGGCACCACGGTGCGACTGTATTTCCCCGCCTCCAGCGAATTCGAAAACGATTTGCAGATAGCCAAGAGCCGCGCCATCGACAAGGGTGGCAACGAAACCATCCTGGTGGTGGAAGACAAGCAGGATGTGGCGGTGGTGGCGCGGATGTTTCTGGAAAATGCCGGTTACCGCATCCTGTCTGCGTCCAGCGGACGCGAGGCGATGGAGATCTTGGGGAAGAACCCGGACGTGGATGCGCTATTCACCGACCTGATCATGCCCGGCGGTATGAATGGGGTGATGCTCGCCCGTGAGGCGCGCCGTATGCTGCCAAAGGTCAAGATCCTGCTCACCACCGGCTACGCCGATGCCAGCATCCAGCGCACCGATGTGGGTGGCGCCGAGTTCGATGTGGTCAACAAACCCTACACGCAGAAGGAACTGCTCAAGCGCATCCGCATGCTGCTGGATGGGCCGACCGGGGTTGGCTGAGGCCGACAGATCGCCACTGCGATGCCGCTGAGGCATCGCGGTGCAACCGCCGTTGCGCTTCAAGATTGCGGCAGCCCGCTAGCGCAGCGCCCGGAGCAGCAGGCATCGGGCGCAGCTGGCAACCATGAGGCCCGCGAAGCTCGGCGCATGGCGCGCCCGCCAGATCATCCACGTCCTGCGCGCCGGATATGGGCCAGATCGCCCAGCTTGTTTTGCGACAGGAACACCACGCCACGTCGGTGAAGGGCCTGGCCGTTCCGGCACTCGCTCTCTTCGGCAGATGCAGCCACCCCATGACTTCTCAGACGCATTGGATGCAGCAAAGGCTGCCACGACTGGTGCAACTCACAACTCCGCAATCCCACATCCGCGCGCTCAGTCACCCACCGGCGCCACATAGCCTTCGGGTTTGTCGGCATTGCGCTCGAACAGGAACTTCTGCAGCTCGGCTTCGAGAAAGGCGCGGTGCTTGGGGTCGCGTGGCGACAGCCGGTTTTCGTTGATCAGCATGGTCTGGTGCGCCAGCCACGCTTGCCAGGCGGTCTTGCCGATCTGCGCGAAAATGCGCTGGCCGAGCTCGCCCGGATACGGCACGAAATCCAGGCCTTCGGCGTCGCTTTGCTGGTAGTGGCAGAACACGGTGCGGGACATGCGGATTCCTTTGGAAGACGCGCTTACAACGCGTCGAGCAACTTGCGGATCGGCGCCGGCAGGCCTAGCGATGCAAGATCGGCAGGTGCTACCCAGCGTAGGTCTTCATTGTCGCGCACCGCCGGACGTAGCGCGACCTTGCGCAGGCGCAATGGCTGCAAATGCAGGCGGTAATGGCTGAAGGTGTGCACGATCGGCGGCATCTCGTCGGCGCGCTCGTAGTTGCCGTCGATATGCGCCGCAAACCAGGCGCGCATGCCGCTTTCGGTATCGGCCTGCGGCAGCGTCCACAGCGAGGCCCAGATGCCGGTTGGCGGGCGTCGCTGCAGCAGGATGTGGCCCTCGGCATTGTGCAGCAGCAGCGCAGTGGCCTCGCGTTCGGGTAGCTGCTTGCCGGGTTTGGGGGTGGGCAACGCGTCGACCAGGCCATTGCGGCGTGCGATGCAATCGGTCTGCAGCGGGCACAGCACGCAGGCGGGCTTGGCGCGCGTGCACAGCGTGGCGCCGAAATCCATCTGCGCCTGGGTGTAGTCGGCCAGGCGGCCAGCGGGGACGTGCGCAACATGGGTGATGGCGAGTTGCCATAACTGTTTTTCGATCGCCGGCAGGCCCGGATACCCGGCGATGCCGTGGAAGCGCGTGAGCACGCGTTTGACGTTGCCGTCCATGATCGCGAAGCGATCGTTCCAGGCCTGGCTCAGGATCGCGCCTGCCGTGCTGCGGCCGATGCCCGGCAACGCAAGCAGTGCATCGAAGTCGCGCGGCAATTGCCCGCCGTGCAGCGCGACGCATTGCTTGGCGGCGGCATGCAGATTGCGCGCGCGGGCGTAGTAGCCCAGTCCGGCCCACTGCGCCATCACCGTGTCGTTGTCGGCCGCAGCCAGATCGGCCAGCGCAGGGAAGCGCGCCATGAACGTGTGGAAATACGGAATGACCACCGCGACCTGGGTCTGCTGCAGCATGATTTCCGACAGCCACACCCGATAGGGCGCGCGTGGATGCTGCCAGGGCAGATCATGGCGACCGTGGCCGTCGAACCAGTGCAACAGGCGGTCGACAAAGGCATCAGCGGAGGGAGTGGCGTGGTCGGCTGGCATGAGCTCTGCTGGCGATGGAGGGCGAGGCGAGGGTGGCGGGACGCGAAGCGGATCTGCTGCGTACGTTGTGCGGCGCGTCCATTCACCGCAGCGGAAACGTCATTCCGGCCAGGCACCGTTCGCAGAACCATCCTTCATCGCCAGGTCACTGCGGTGTTGCCGGCGCATGGGCGTCGGCCACTGATGCCTCGGCGCGACATTGCTTTCTGAGTGCTGCGGGCGAGGGCTGGGCAAACTCCGGTATGCGTCTTGCCTGGGACCAATCGCGTGACACCTGCCGCACGCTGCAACCTGCCTGTCGCGCCTGCGCGCGCAGCGGTTGCAGATGCGGGCAGGCATCTCCCGATCAACCGCCCAACGCGTCTGGCAACAGTGCGTCGACGAAGGCAACCGGGTCGAAGACGCGCAGATCCTCCGGGCGCTCGCCGATCCCGGCAAAGCGGATCGGAATATTGAACTCGCGCGCCAGCGCGAACACCACGCCGCCCTTGGCAGTGCCATCGAGCTTGGTCACGACCAGGCCGGTGACGCCCACGGCAGCGTGGAACTGGCGCAGCTGCGAGATGGCGTTCTGGCCGGTGGTGCCGTCGATGACCATCAAGACTTCGTGCGGCGCGGCGGCATCGATCTTGCCGAGCACGCGGCGGATCTTGCCGAGCTCGTTCATCAGCCCGGTCTGGGTATGCAGGCGGCCGGCGGTGTCGGCGATCAACACATCGGTGCCGCGCGCCTTGGCGGCCTGCAGCGCGTCGAACGCCACCGACGCGGCATCGGCGTTTTGCCCCTGCGCGATCACGGCCACGCCATTGCGATCGCCCCAGGCCTGCAATTGCGCCACGGCGGCAGCACGGAAGGTATCGCCGGCTGCGAGCATCAGGCTGTTGCCTTCGTCCTTGAAGCGCTTGGCGAGCTTGCCGATGGTGGTGGTCTTGCCGACGCCGTTGACGCCAACGGTGAGCACCACGAACGGTTTGAGCGAGCGGTCGATCACCAGCGGTTTGGAGACCGGTTGCAGCAGCGCGATGAGATCGGCACGCAAGGCCTTGAACATCGCCTGGGCGTCGACGAATTCGCGCGACTTCATCCGCTTGCGCAGGCCGTCGATCAGCGCCGTGGTGGCGCCGATGCCGACGTCGGCGGTGATCAACGCGGTTTCGATCTCGTCGAGCAGGTCGTCATCGAGCTTGGGATTGCGCGAGAACAGGCCGCCGAAGCTGCGAGCGAAGGTGCTGTTGCGCAGCCGCTCGCGCCAGCCGGGTTTTCCCGCCGACGCGGCGGGGAGGGCGTCGCGCTGGCCGACGATGCTGTCGTCCTGCGGGCTCGACAGCGGTGCGCTGACAACCGCCGGCGCGGTGACCGTCGGCGCGGCACTGATGGGCGGCGCGCCGGCTGGAGCTGCAGCAGCCGGTGCAGGCGTCGAGGCCGGCGGAGCGGCGACCGGGGGGGCGACCACGGCAGGGGCTGCGCTTTGCGATGGTGACACCGGCTGTGCAGGCACGGCAGGAGGCGGCGTCGGGACGGGCTGCGGCTGCGCCACGACCGGCGGCGGCACCACGACCGGCGCGCTGGGTGCGCTGGCGGGTATGGGGTCTGGCAGTGCCTGCAATGCGGTCGGCGCGGGCGTCGCAGGAGCTGCGGGCGCGCTCGGGACGGCGGCAATACTCTGCGCCTGGCCAGTGCGTGCAGCGATCTCCTGCGCCAGCTGGTCGGCTGGCGCGGCGGCGGTCTGCGGCGGTGTCGGCGCCGCGGGTGCTGCAGGTTCGCCGTCTGCCGGCGCAGGAGTGACAGGCGCGACAACCGGCGTTGCGGCCGCCTCGCGTTCTGGCTCGGCATTCGGCATCGCCTCGACCGGCGATGCCGGGGGGGCGGCAGACGGCGCGGTGGGGAATGCGGCTGCCAGTTCTTCCAGGCTGTAGCGCGAGGTACGCGAGCTGTCGGGCGTGGTTGGCTTGTTACGGCGAAAAAAGCTGGCCATTGGCAACGCAGTAGGGGAAACCCGAAAGTCTATCATCCGGGCCTCCTGACACCTTGACGCCGCCTTTAGCGCAGCTCCGCGCCCGGGCGTCTCCCATGCATCGCACTGCCGTCGGCATGGCGACTCAGCTGGGGGCGCTAGCGCGTGGCAAATCCTGCCGAATTCGGCATTTTTGCCAGCGATGTGTCAACGCGAAGTTGTGTCTTTATAACTGACCTTTGAGCGCGCGGTAATCACGCGGCGTCATGCCGACGGTGGCCTTGAACTGACGCGCGAAGGCACTCTGGTCGGCGAAGCCGCAGCGTTGCCCGATGCTGGCGATGCTGTCGTCGCCGTACAGCAGCCGCATCGCCGATTCGATGCGCAACTTGGTCAGCAATTGCTGCGGGGTGACCTGAAACACGCGGCGGAAGTGACGTTCCAGCTGCGCCACCGACAGCCCGGCCAGGTCGGCCAGGCTTTGCACGCGCAGGTTGTCTCCGAAGTTGGCCTGCATGTGTTCCATCACCTGGCTCAAGCGTTCGTAGGCGGAATGACGGCTGTCGGGCTGTCCCAGATCGCGCGAGATGCCGACCACACCGATCACCTCATTGGCCTCGCACAGCGGGCGTTTGAAGGTCAGGCACCAGCCCGGCAGGCGGTTGGGGTATAGATGCACTTCGAGCTGGTTGTCGATGAGCTCGCCACACAGCACGCGGCGGTCCTGCATCATGTAGCTGCCGCCCAGCGGCAACGGGAACACTTCCAGCGGCGAGCGGCCGATGATCTCGCTGCGCAGCTTGCGTCCCAACCGGCGCACCAGGGTCAGGTTGCAATGGGTGTAGCGGCCCTCGCTGTCCTTGATGAAGAACACCACATCCGGCAGTGCATCGAACAGCGTCTGCATTTCCAGGGCGGGCAGGTTGAGGTCCATCAGGGTCATGGTATCGGTCACGATTAGACGGTTGCACGACGGTGCAGCCCAGCAATGATCCTAGCGCAAACGCGTCGTTGTGATTCGCGTGGGTGATTGTGCGGATTTCCGCATTTTCACTTGGCATTGAACGCTAGTCGCCTGCGGGTTGGCAGTGGGAGCATGAGCCATGCACACCATCGACGTCATCGACTCCCACACGGCGGGCGAGCCTACCCGCGTGGTCCTTTCCGGTTTTCCAGATCTGGGCGATGACGATCTGGCGCAGTGCCGCGAACGCTTTCGCAGCGAATTCGACCACTGGCGCAGCGCCATCGCCTGCGAGCCGCGTGGGTCGGACACCATGGTGGGCGCCTTGTTGCTGCCGCCGCGCGATCCGAGCGCCTGCACCGGGGTGATCTTCTTCAACAACGTCGGCTACCTGGGCATGTGCGGGCACGGCACGATTGGCGTGGTGCGCACGCTGGCCGAACTGGGACGCATCGCGCCGGGCCAGCACCGGATCGAGACCCCGGTCGGCACGGTGGGCGTGGAGCTGGCCGACGACGGCACGGTGTCGGTGGACAATGTCGAGAGCTATCGCCTTGCCAGCGGGGTTGAGGTGGAGGTGCCGGGGCATGGCCGGGTGTGCGGCGACGTGGCCTGGGGCGGCAACTGGTTTTTCATCACCGAGCATGCGCCGTGCGCGCTGGACCTGGCGCACCAGCGCGAGCTGACCGCGTATACCGAGGCGATTCGGCTGGCCCTGGAAGCGGCCGGGATCACGGGCGAGGCCGGTGGCGAGATCGACCATATCGAAGTCAACGGCGCTGCGCCCGACGGTAGCGGCGTGGCGCGCAATTTCGTGCTGTGCCCGGGACTGGCCTATGACCGCTCGCCGTGCGGCACCGGGACCAGCGCCAAGCTGGCGTGTCTGGCGGCGGACGGCAAGTTGGCCGAAGGCGAGCGCTGGGTGCAGCAAGGCATCCTGGGCAGCGCCTTCGAAGGCAATTATCGGCTGAGCGGGCGCGGCATTGCGCCGCGCATCAGCGGGCAGGCCTTCATCACTGCGCGCTCGCAATTGGTGATCGACCCGGCGGACCCGTTCGCCTGGGGCATCGTGGCCTGATGGAACCCCAGCGGCCCGCGCCGGTGCTTGCGTCGGTCACGCCGTCTGGCGCAGCAGTGTCTGCTGCGATGACAGGGACAGCCGCTGCAACGCCTGCGTCGGTGTCGGCGCCTGGCTTGGATGCGGTGACCGAATCCGGGTCCGCCGCGTCTGCCGCAGGCACGCGACGCAGTTACGACCTGATCGTGATCGGCGCCGGCATTGTGGGCGCCGCGTGCGCGGAAGCGGTGGCGGGCGAGGGCCTTCGCGTGGCGATCGTCGAGCCGGGACCGATCGGCGGCGGCTCCACCGCGGCGGCGATGGGGCACTTGGTGGCGATGGACGACGACCCGGCCGAGCTGGCGTTGTCGGCGTATTCGCTGCGCCTGTGGGAGCGCTTCGCCACGCTCAGCGAAGCCGAATTCAGCCGCTGCGGCACGCTGTGGGTGGCCCGCGATGCGCGCGAACTGGCGGCGGTGCCTGCCAAGATCGCGCGCCTGGCAACGGCCGGCCTGCATGCCGAAGCGATCGATGCCGCGCAGCTGTATGCGCTGGAGCCACAGCTGGTGCCCGGGCTGGCTGGCGGTATGCGCGTGCCCGATGAAGCCGTGGTGTATCCGCCGCGGGTCGCGCGGCACTTGGTGGGCGCCGCATGCACGTCCGGTGCGCGCTTGTTCGCCGGCCGCCGCGTGGTGCAGCTGCAGGAGCATGCGGTGCGTCTGGACGATGGGCAGACGCTCGCCGGGCCGGTGCTGGTGGCCAGCGGTGTGGCCTTGCCGCAGTTGCTGCCCGAGCTGGCACTGCGCCCGCGCAAGGGCCATTTGGTGATTACCGACCGGCACCCGGGGCTGATCCGGCATCAGCTGCTGGAACTGGGCTATGCGGATTCGGCGCATGGGGCCGACGACACCAGCGTGGCCTTCAATGTGCAGCCGCGGCCCACCGGGCAGATTCTGATCGGCTCCTCGCGCCAGTTCGGCGAGCACGACCGCGCATTGTCGATGCCGGTGCTGCAGCAGATGCTGCAGCGCGCCTTCGCGTACCTGCCGGTGCTGCGCGAACTGCAGGCGATCCGCGTGTGGACCGGTTTGCGTCCGGCCACGCCGGACGGGCGCCCGTATTTGGGGATGGTGCCCGGCCGGCGCGATGTGTGGGTTGCCGCCGGTCACGAGGGGCTTGGGGTCACCACGGCGCTGGGGAGCGCACGGGTGATCGTGGACAGCCTGCTCGGGCGCACCCCGGCCATCGACCCGGCGCCCTACGCACCGGCGCGTGCCGCGCAAGGAGCGCCCGCATGAGCGCGACGGTGCGTCTGCACGTGGACGGGCGCATGGTCGAGGTGCCGGCCGGTGCCAGCGTGGCGGCGGCAGTGGCGCAGGCGACCTTGCAGTTTCGGCAATCGAGCAGTGGGCAAGCGCGCGCGGCCCTGTGCGGCATGGGCGTGTGTTTCGAATGCCGCGTGCGCATCGATGGCGTGGGACAGCAACGCGCCTGCCTGGTGGACGCATGCGATGGCATGCAGGTGCGCACCGATGGCTGAGCGCGTGCTGCATTTCGATGTGTTGGTGATCGGCGCCGGCCCGGCCGGGCTGGCGGCGGCGCAGGCGGCGGCCAGCCAAGGCGTGCGCGTGGGCGTGGTCGACATGCAGCCACGTACCGGCGGTCAGGTGTGGCGCGCCGATGTGCAACACGGCGCGCCGGCCGATGCGCGCGCATTGCGGCAGCAGGTGGCGGGCAATGCATCGATCACCGTGCTGACGCGCACGCAGATCCTGCTGGCGCAACCGGGCTGGCTGCTGGCCGACGGGCCCGATGGCACGCTGCAACTGCATTACGCCGCCCTGGTGCTGACCACCGGCGCGCGCGAATTGCTGCTGCCATTTCCGGGCTGGACCCTGCCCGGTGTCACCGGTGCCGGCGCGGCGCAGGCGCTGGCCAAGCAGGGCTGGCCGCTGGCCGGCAAGCGCGTGCTGGTGGCCGGCAGTGGCCCGTTGTTGCTGGCCAGTGCAGCCACGTTGCAACGACATGGCGCGTGCGTGCTCGGCATTCTTGAACAAACCTCGCCGGCCGCCTTGCGCCAGTTCGCACTGCAGTTGTGGCGCTGGCCGGGCAAGGCCGCGCAGGCGGTGGCCTTGCGCCTGCAGTTGCGTGCAGTGGCATATCGCGCCGGCAGCATGGTGATCGCCGCGCATGGCGACACGCAGCTGCGCGAAGTGGAACTCGCCGGGCCCGGCGGCCGCACGCGTCTTGCCTGCGATCAACTGGCGGTGGGCTATGGCCTGGTGCCCAACACCGAGCTTGCGCAATTGCTGGGTTGCCAGCTGCAAGCCTGTGGCGCGCACCAGCAGGTGCAGGTGGATGCGCTGTTGCGTACCAGCGTTAACCAGATCTTTGCCGCCGGCGAAGTCTGCGGCATCGGCGGGCGCGACTGCGCATTGATCGAAGGGGCGATGGCCGGACACATGGCGGCCGATGCACCGGAGGCGGCGCTGCGTCTGCAGCCACGCCGTCACGCCGCGCGTGCGTTTGCCGATCTGCTGCAGCAGCACTTCGCGCTTGATCCGCGTATCCGCACGCTGGCGCAGGCGGACACGTTGATCTGCCGCTGCGAAGACGTACCGCTGGCCGCCCTGGACAGCTTCAACGATGCACGCGACGCCAAGCTCGTCTCGCGCTGCGGCATGGGCGCCTGCCAGGGCCGCATCTGCGGCGCTGCGCTGGCCGAACTGGGGCGTTGCCCGCCCGATCTTTCCACCGACGCCGGCCGCCGGCCGCCGTTGTTCCCGGTCCGCCTCGCGGCGCTGGCCGACTCGTTCACTTCCGACTCGCAAGGGAAACATCCATGAGCAATGCTGCGTTCTGGCACGGCGTGCTGCCGGCCATCACCACTCCGTTCACCGCCAACGGCGACATCGACCACGACTTCCTCGGCAAGCACGCCAATCAACTGGTGGATGCCGGTTGCACCGCGATCGTGCCGCTGGGGTCGTTGGGTGAGGCCGCGACCTTGAGCGTGGAAGACAAGCTGGCGATCCTGCGCACGCTGGTCACCGCCTTGAACGGCCGTGTGCCGGTGGTGCCGGGCATCGCCAGCCTGGCCACCGGCGAAGCGGTCGCGCTGGCCAAGGCGGCCAAGGACATCGGCTGCGGCGGCTTGATGGTGCTGCCGCCGTACGTGTATTCCACCGACTGGCGCGAGATGGGCGCGCATGTGCGCGCGGTGATCGGCGCAACCGATCTGCCGGTAATCCTGTACAACAACCCGGTCGCCTACAAGACCGATTTCGGCCCGGCGCAGATCGCCGAGCTGGCCGCCGAATTCCCGAACCTGCAGGCAGTGAAGGAATCCTCCGGCGACGTGCGCCGCTTCGCTGCGCTGCAGGAATTGCTGGGCGATCGCCTGGCGCTGCTGGTGGGCATGGACGATGCCATCGTCGAGGGCCTGAGCATGGGCGCCAAGGGCTGGATCGCCGGCCTGGTCAATGCATATCCGAAAGAATCGGTACGCCTGTTCGAACTCGCCCGCGATGGCGGTTACCCCGCCGCCAGGGAGCTTTACCACTGGTTCCTGCCGCTGCTGCGCCTGGATACGGTGCCCACCTTCGTGCAGCTGATCAAACTGGTGCAGGCCAAGGTAGGCATGGGCAGCGAGCAGGTGCGTGCGCCGCGCCTGGTGGTGGCCGGCGCCGAGCGCGATGCCGCGTTGAAGGTCATCTACCATGCCATCGCCACCGCGCCCAAGTTGGCTTGATGGCGCCATGATGCTGCCATCGTCTGTTGCGCCTGCGGGTGAGCGCAGGGTGCGAGTCGTGCGGGTTCGTGCCATGCGCCGTGCCTGCGCGCGGGGCGATGCGTCGGCCGATGCGGATGTGGCATCCAGTGCCGCATCCTCATCGTCTTTCTGGTCGGCCGCCAGCGCACCGAGCGCAGGCCCTGACTCCCTGTCACCGAAGGTGCCGCAATGAACGATACGAACCACTCCATTTCCGCGGCAGCAGCCGAGATCCTGCTGGCAGGCCGATGGCAAGCCAGCCGCGCCGCCACCGGCAGCTTCCGTGCTGCCGACCCGGCCACCGGCGAACCGATCGGGCCCTACTTTCCGGTCAGTGGCGCGGACGATGTGGAAGCGGCCGTGGTTGCGGCGCAGGCAGTGGCGGCGGAGTTGGCGGCCGCACCGGTGGAGCGGATCGCGGCCTTTCTGGAAGGCTATGCCGATGCGCTGGATGCCGATGCCGATACCCTGGTCGCGCTGGCGCATGCCGAGACGGCGTTACCGGCGCCCACACGCTTGCGCGGTAACGAACTGCCGCGCACCAGCGGCCAACTGCGGCAGGCCGCACGGGCCGTGCGCAGCTACAGCTGGACCCAGCCCATCATCGACAGCGCGGCCGATCTGCGTTCGCACCTGGCGCCGCTGGGCAAGCCGGTGCTGGTGTTCGGCCCGAACAACTTTCCGTTCGCGTTCAATGCAATTGCCGGCAGCGATTTCGCCTCGGCGATTGCCGCGCGCAACCCGGTCATCGCCAAGGCGCATCCGTTGCATCCGGCCACCAGCCAGCGCATGGCGCAGCTCGCGCATCGGGCCTTGGTCGCGGCCGGTCTGCCTGCGGCGGCGGTGCAACTGCTGTATCACTTCGACAATGCCATCGGCCTGCGATTGGCGGGCGACGCGCGGCTGGGCGCGATCGCATTCACTGGCAGCCGTGCCGGTGGGCTGGCACTGAAGGCCGCCGCAGACGCGGCGGGCGTACCGTTTTATGCCGAACTTTCCAGCGTCAACCCGGTCTTCCTGTTGCCGGGCGCGCTGGCCGAGCGCGGCGATGCGCTTGCGCAGGACTTCTTCGCCTCCTGCACGCTGGGTAGCGGGCAGTTCTGCACCAATCCCGGTGTGGTGGTGGTGCCGCATGGCGCGGCTGGCGATGCGTTCGTTGCGGCCACCAAGGCGCATTTCGAAGCGGCCATGCCGATGGTGCTGTTCTCCGCCTCTGGTGTAGAAGGCGTGCAACGTGGTGTGGCGAGCCTGCGTGCCGCCGGCGCCGGCATGCTGGCCGGCGGGCACACCGGCGAGGATGGCTACCGCTATGCGCCGACCTTGTTGAGTGTGGATGCACAAGCCTTCCTCGCCAACCCGCACGCCCTGCAGGTCGAAGCCTTCGGGCCTGTGAGCCTGCTGGTGCGCGCAGCCGATGTGGCGCAGATGGCACAGGTGGCTGCTGCGTTCGAAGGCAACCTGACCGGCACGTTGTACCGCGCGGCCGACGGCCGCGACGATGCCGCGTGGCAGACCATCGCCCCGGTGCTGCGCGCGCGGGTCGGGCGCTTGATCAACAGCAAGATGCCGACCGGCGTGGCCGTGAGCGCCGCGCAAAACCACGGTGGCCCGTTCCCGAGCACCGGGCATCCGGGCTTCACGGCAGTGGGCATGCCCGGCGCCATCCGCCGTTTTGCCGCCTTGCACAGTTACGACGCGGTGCCCGATGCACTGCTGCCGGCCGAACTGCGCCAGTGCAATCCGGGCGGCGTGGCACGTTTGGTCGACGGGCAATGGAGCACGGCCGATCTTGGAGCCGGGGCATGAATCGCCAGATCGGCGGGCTGTCGCTGGAGCAAACGCGTACGCAACTCGCGCCGTGGACACAACGCGCCGCGCCGATCGCCGCGGACGAATACGAGCGCCGCATCGAGCGTGCACGCAGCCTCATGCGTACGCATGGCGTGGATGCGCTGTTGATCGGCGCCGGCACGTCGCTGCGCTATTTCACCGGCGTGCCGTGGGGGGCGAGCGAGCGTCTGGTGGCACTGCTGCTGACGCTGGATGGCGACCCGGTGTTGATCTGCCCCGTGTTCGAAGAAGGATCGCTGGATGCGGTGCTGAAGATCCCGGCGACCAAATACCTGTGGGAAGAGCACGACGACCCGTACGCACTGGTGGTACAGGCCATGGATGAGCGCCATGCGCATGCCCTGGCGCTGGACCCCGGCATCGCGTTCGCCGTGCACACCGGTCTGCGTGCGCATCTGGGCAAGGCGATTCGTGATGCCGGCGCGATCATCGATGGCTGCCGCATGTGCAAGTCGAAGGCCGAGCTGGCATTGATGCAGCAGGCTTGCGATATGACCTTGCTGGTACAGCGGCTGGCGGCCGGTATCGCGCACGAAGGGATCGGGACCGATGAACTGGTGCGCTTCATCGACGAGGCGCATCGCGCGCTGGGCGCCGACAACGGATCGACCTTCTGTATCGTGCAGTACGGTCACGCCACTGCGTTTCCGCATGGCATCCCGGGTGTGCAGCACCTGCGCGAAGGCGAACTGGTGTTGATCGACACCGGCTGCACCGTGCAGGGCTACCACTCCGACATCACCCGCACCTGGATCTATGGTGCGGCCAACAACGCGCAGCAGCGCATCTGGGACCTGGAGCAGGCCGCGCAGGCGGCTGCATTCGCAGCGATCCGCCCGGGCGTGGCATGCGAGGCGGTGGATCAGGCTGCACGCAAGGTGCTGGAAGCAGCCGGGCTCGGGCCCGACTATCGGCTGCCCGGGTTGCCGCATCGCACCGGTCACGGTTGCGGCCTGGCCATTCACGAGGCGCCTTACCTGGTGCGCGGCAATGCGCTGCCGCTGCAGCCGGGCATGTGTGCCAGCAACGAGCCGATGATCGTGGTGCCGGAGCAGTTCGGCGTGCGCCTGGAAGACCATTTCTACGTGACCGACGATGGTGCGCAGTGGTTCACGCCGCCGTCGGTGGCGATCGATCAACCGTTTGCGTGAGTCTGCGAAGGCTCACGCGCGCGTAGGAGCGCATCCGGGCGCGACGGGCATTCCCGAGTAAAGCCATTCGCGCTCAGGCGCGCTCCTACCGCTGTCCTTGCATCTTGGAGTGAATGCATGAAACACCTGCGTCCCGTCGCCATCGGTCTACTCGCCGCCGCCTTGTTCACCGCCTGCAAGCCGGCGCCGCCCGCAGCCGAGCAGGCGGCAACGCCTGGCTCCGCCTCGACCGGCGCGCAGGCTGCCAAGGCCTTCGATGCGCTGCTGGACAAGCAGTGGCAGTCCCAGCTGCAGCACAACCCGGAGTTCGCCAGCATCATCGGCGACAAGCGCTACAACGACCGCTGGAGCGATTACTCGCTGGCGGCCGTGCAAGCAGAGCGCGCCGCAACGGCCGACCTGCTCAAGCAGTTCGAAGCGGTGGATGCCAGGACGCTGGACGAGCAACGCCAGCTCAGCCTGCAGATGATGCTGGGCCAGTTGCGCGACAAACTGGAAGGCATCGACCTGAAGACCTATGCAATGCCGCTGGAGCCGATCGGCGGCATACAGTTGGCGTTGGCCGGGTACGGCGATGCCTTTCCGTTCGAAAACGCCAAGGATTACCAGGACTACATCAAGCGGCTACAGACGATTCCGACGGTGATCGACCAGGTGATCGCGGTGTCGCGTCAGGGCGCGAAGGACGGCCTCACACAGCCGCGTTATCTGCTGGAGCGCTTGCCCGAGCAGATCGACAAGATTGCGGCCTTGACCGGCGAGCAGAGCCCGTTCGCCTCGCCATTGAAAAAGCTCGACGCCGCCGTACCGGCCGACCAACGCGATGTGCTGCGCAAACAGCTGTTCGCAGCGATCGACCAACAGGTGCGCCCGGCTTACGGAAAGCTGGCCGCGTTCGTCCGCGACGAATATGCCGCGCAGGGACGCACGCAGGAAGGCGTCTGGTCGCTGCCCGATGGCGAGCGCCGTTATCGCTATGCCATCCATACCCAGACCACCACCGACATGGCGCCGGAAGAAATCCACCAGATCGGCCTGAAGGAAGTGGCGCGCATCGAAGGCGAGATGACGCAGATCGCCAAGGCGCAGGGTTTTGCCGATCTGGCGAGCTTCCGCAAGGCCGTGGAGACCGACAAGCGTCACTTCGCCACCTCGGGCGAGCAGATCTTGCAGCAGTACCGCCAGTACATCGCAGCGATGGAACTGGAGCTGCCGAAGTTGTTCGGCCATCTGCCCAAGACCCCGCTGGAAGTGCAGGCGATGCCGGCGTTCCGGCGGACCGCACCGGGCGCCGAATACTGGCAGAGCAATCCGGAAGGCACCAAGCCGGCGATCGTGAAGGTCAACACCAGCGACTTCGCCAGCCGCACGTTGATCAATATCGAAACCACCGCCTATCACGAAGGCGTGCCCGGGCATCACCTGCAGATTTCGCTCGCGCAGACATTGCCGCTGCCGCCGTTCCGCCAGCAGGCCGGCTACAACGCCTATATCGAAGGTTGGGCGCTGTATGCCGAGCGCCTGGGCAAGGAGATCGGTTTCTTCAAGGACCCGTATAACGACTATGGGCGCCTGTCCGGCGAATTGCTGCGCGCCAACCGGTTGGTGCTCGACACCGGCGTGCACTACAAGCACTGGAATCGCCAGCAGATGGTGGATTTCTTCCACGCACATCCATCCGACGACGAGCCCAGCATCCAGTCCGAAACCGATCGCTACATCGTCTGGCCGGGCCAGGCGCTGGGGTACAAGCTCGGCCAGCTGCAGATCCTGGCGTTGCGTGCGGAAGCCGAGAAAGAACTCGGTGATCGCTTCGATGTGCGCGCCTTCCACGATGCGGTGCTGGGCGGCGGCGCGATGCCGCTGGCACTCTTGCAGCGACGCGTGCGGCAGTGGATCGCGCAGGCCAAGGCGGCGCCGGAGGCACGTCGATGAGCACCATCAGCGCGTTACGCGCGAGCACATTGACCGTGTTGATTGCAGCCAGCCTGGGCGGCCTGGCCTTGCCCGTGCACGCAGCCGAGGTCGCTGCTGTGGCCACGCAGAATACCGCGGCCGCACGCTTCAAGGCCTTGTACACGCGCGAGTGGCGCTGGCGCCAGGCGCAGGCGTCGGGCGCGGTGGATGAAGACAACCAGGCCACGCAGGAGCAACAGGCCGACCATCTGCCCAAGGTCGATGTCGCGACGCAGAACCAGCGCACGGCGTATTGGCAACAGGTGTTGAAGGAACTGGATGCCATCCCGCAGGCGCAGTTGTCGGCCGAAGATCAGGTGAGCTACCAGGTGTACCGGCAACAGTTGCAGGTATTGCTGGACCAGCAGCGCTTTCGCGCCTGGGAAATGCCGTTCAACAGCGACTCGGCGTTCTGGAGCGATCTGGGCTTCAGCGCCGAGGCCACGCTGCGCACGCGCGAGGATTACCAGCGTTATCTCAAGATGCTGGCTGACATCCCGCGCTATTTCGCCGAGCACACCGACAATATGCGCGCCGGGCTGGCGCGCGGTTTCACCCAGCCGCGGGTCACGATGACCGGGCGCGACCAATCCATCGCCGACGTGGCGCAGGCCAAAGGCGAGGCCAACCCGTTCTACGCGCCGTTCAAGCAAATGCCGGCGACGCTGCCTGCCGATGTGCAGGCGCAACTGCGCCAGCAGGCAGTCAAGGCCATCGATACGCAGGTGGTGCCGGCGTACGCCAGGCTGCTGGACTTCATCCGCAATGACTACCAGCCGCGCGCGCGCACCACGCTGGCCGGCGAGGCATTGCCGGACGGGCAGGCGTATTACCGTGCGCAGATTCGTGAGTTCACCACGCTGGACTTGAGCCCGGATCAGATCCATCAGATCGGCTTGCAGGAGGTGGCCAAGCTGCGCACGCAGATGGACCAGACCATCGCGGCCAGCGGCTTCAAGCCGCCGGCCGGGCAGGCAGTGTTCCCGGCGTTTCTGCATTTCCTGCGTACCGACCCGCAGTTCTACGCCAGGACGCCGGAAGAGTTGCTCAAGCAGGCGGCGTGGATCGCCAAGCGCGTGGACGCCAATGTGGGCGATTACATCGGCCGGCTGCCGCGCCGTCGCTTCGCCATCGAACCGGTGCCGCCGGAGCTGGCGCCGTTTTACACCGGTGGTCGCGGTGGGCCGGGCATCTATCTGGTCAACACCTACAACCTGCCGTCGCGGCCGCTGTACAACCTGACCGCGCTGACCTTGCACGAATCCTCGCCCGGCCACGCACTGCAGATGCCGCTCGCGGCAGAGGCGCAAGGCTTGCCGGCGTTCCGCCGTTACGGCTTCATCTCCGCCTACGGTGAAGGTTGGGCGCTGTATTCGGAGTATCTGGGTCAGGAGATGGGCATGTACGACACGCCCTATGACCGTTTCGGCTACCTGACCTACCAGATGTGGCGCGCCTGCCGCCTGGTGATCGATACCGGCATCCACCACAAGGGCTGGACGCGCGAGCAGGCGCAGGCCTACCTGCGCGACAATACTGCGCTAAGCGAGCACGAGGTCACCACCGAGGTGGACCGCTATATCGCCTGGCCGGGGCAGGCGCTGTCGTACTACCTGGGCGAGCTGAAAATACTGGAGCTACGCCACAAGGCAGAAGCCGCGCTGGGCGAAAAGTTCGACCTGCGCAACTTCCACGATGCGGTGCTGCAGACCGGCTCGGTGCCATTGCCGGTGCTGGAAGCGCGCATCGACCGCTTCATCACCGATGGCGGCGTGTCGCCGTACCCACAGGATGACCAGGCAGGGGAATCGGCAGAGGCGAAGGCCTCCGCCAGCGACTGACACGTGCGCGCACGTGAAGGCCTTAAGTGCAGTAACCGCGCTTTCCACATTTCGGGGCGACGTATGACCACCCACGCTGCGACCACGCAAGGCAAGTTCCACAAGCGGTTGAGCCTGACCGACCTGACCTTCATCGGGCTGGGTTCGATCTTCGGTTCCGGGTGGTTGTTTTCGGCCAGCCACGTCTCTTCGATCGCGGGGCCGGCCGGCATCGTGTCGTGGATCCTCGGCGGCATCGCGGTGCTGTTGCTTGGGCTGGTGTATTGCGAACTCGGTGCGGCATTGCCGCGCGCCGGCGGAGTGGTGCGCTACCCGGAGTATTCGCATGGCGCCTTGCTCGGCTCGCTGACCGGCTTCATCACCTTGATTGCGTTCTCCAGCCTGATCGCGATCGAAGTGGAGGCGGCGCGGCAATACGCAGCGGCGTGGTTCCCGTGGTTGAGCCAGCCGAACAGCACCCATCCCAGCATCGTGGGTTGGCTGGTGCAGCTGGCGTTGCTGGTGCTGTTCTTCGTGCTCAACTATTTCAGCGTCAAGACCTTTGCGCTGGCCAACAACATCGTCAGCATCTTCAAGTTTCTGGTGCCGATCCTGGTGATCGTGCTGCTGATGCAGCACTTCGATGCCGGCAATCTGAGCGTGCATGGGTTCGCGCCATCGGGCATGGCAGGCGTGGAAGCGGCGATCTCGGCCGGCGGCATCATCTTCGCGTACCTGGGACTGACCCCGATCGTGTCGGTGGCCAGCGAAGTGCGCGACCCGCAGCGCAATATTCCGATTGCGCTGATCCTGTCGGTGGCGCTGTCCACGGTGATTTACGTGCTGCTGCAGCTGGCGTTCCTGGGCAGCATCCCGGCCGCGCAGCTCGCACACGGCTGGGCGGGTATCGACAAGGCCTTCTCGCTGCCGTACCACGACATCGCCTTAGCGCTGGGCATGGCGTGGCTGGCGGCACTGGTGATCTGCGATGCGATGGTCTCGCCCAGCGGCACCGGCAATATCTACATGAATGCCACGCCGCGCGTGGTGTATGGCTGGGCGCGTAGCGGTGGATTCTTGCCGGTGCTGACGCGGGTGGATCCGGCGTCGGGCATCCCGCGTCCGGCACTGTGGTTGAGTCTGGGCTTGTCGATCTTCTGGACGCTGCCGTTTCCCTCGTGGGAAACGCTGATCGGCGTGGTGTCGGCCGCCTTGGTGCTGAGCTATGCGGTGGCGCCGATCACGGTGGCGGCCCTGCGCCGCAGAGCACCGGACTTACCGCGCCCATTTTTCGTGCGTGGCCTGCCGGTGCTGGGGCCGCTTTCGTTCATGGTGGCGGCGTTGATCGTGTACTGGTCCACCTGGCCGACCTTGTCGTGGTTGCTCGGCTTGCAGGTGCTCGCGTTCGTGCTGTATGTGCCGTACCGCCTGCCTTCGCGCGAAGGCCGCGCGCGCCTGGTGCGGCAGGTGCACGCATCGTTGTGGCTGATCGTGTTCTTCGTGCTGGTGATGCTGGTGTCGTGGGCGGGGACGTTCGGCGGACATGGCTGGATTGCGCATCCGTTCGATACGCTGGCTGTGGCGGCCATTGCGTTCTTCATTTATCACTGGGGCGCGCGCAGCGGTTTGCGCAGCGACGAGCTTGCGCTGGAGGAGGACGATGGTGAGTGAGGCGCGCCGCAGCGCACTTGGTTTGCGTCGATGGTGTGCGCTGGCCGCCTCGGTGATGCTGTTGTCCGGTGCTGTGCAGGCTGCGCCCAGCGTTGCCGATTACCAACGCTCGCTGGGGTTGCGCGAGCAGTGGATCACGCTGACGGAGAATGTCGCCTGGCCGGCGCAATGGCAGGACAATGGCAGGTTCCATTACCGCAAGACGGTGCCGGGTGGTTTTGCGTTCGTCAGTACCGATGTGGCCACGTTGCAGAAGCAGCCGGCCTTCGATCAGGCGCGCGTGGCGCAGGGCTTGAGTGCGGCAACCGGACAAGCCTACGCGCCGCTGCGCCTGCCGTTCGAGCAGTTCTCGTTTTCAACCGAGGGCGAACGCAGCAATGGCGCCATTGTCTTCGCACTGGACGATGCGCCCTGGCGTTGCACGCTGACCACCTACCACTGCGCACCCGATGCTCGGCTGCAGTCGGCACGCCCACGCGGTTTCGGCGTGGTGCGCGACCCGCTGGTGCCCGCCGACACCACGCCGCGTCGCTCGCCCGATGCCACGTGGGAGGTGCTGGCCGATGGTTGGAACCTGGTGTTGCGCCATGTCGCCGACGGGCAGGTCACCCGGCTCAGCAGCGACGGCCGTGCCGATGACTATTTCGATCTGGAGAGTGTTGCCTGGTCGCCGGATTCGCGGCAGCTGGCGGTGTACCGCGTGCGTCCGGGGCTGGCTCGCCGTGTCACCCGCGTCGAAGCCGCGCCTGCCGGCGGCGGGCAACCGGTGGTGCATACCCAGTTGTATCCCAAGCCGGGCGATGCGGTGGATGTGGAGCGGCCGGTGCTATTTGCGCTGGACGGCACACGCCGCGACGTGGACACCGCGTTGTTCGACAACCCGTATTCGTTGTCGCCGCTGCAGTGGCGCAGCGATGGGCGCAGCGTGGCGTTCGAGTATGTGCAGCGTGGTTTTCAACGCATGCGCGTGATTTCGGTGGATGCAATCAGTGGGCGCGCGCGCGTGGCAGTCGGTGAAGACGCGCGCACCTTCGTGTATGCCGACCGCAGCTTTCGCCACGACGTAGACGGGCGTGGCGCTGAGGTGCTGTGGATTTCCGAACGTGACGGCTGGCGGCACCTGTATCTGTTCGATGGACGCAGCGGCAAGGTCAAACGCCAGCTCACCCGCGGGCCGTGGGTGGTGCGCGATGTGCTGCGCGTGGACGATGCGCAACGCCGCATCTGGTTCACGGCCAGCGGGATGGATGCGGGCAAGGATCCGTACGACCGCCAGCTCTACAGCGTGGATTTCGACGGCCGCCGGTTGACCCGCTTGACCCACGCCGAGGCCGACCACGATGTGGCGATAGCCGATGACGGCCTGCATTACGTCGATGTCTATTCGCGGCCGGACCTGCCGCCGGTGATGGAGCTGCACGCCATCGATGGCCGGCTGCTGCACACCGTGGAGCGTGGCACGATCGACAAGCTGCAGGCCGCCGGCTGGCGCGCGCCGGAGACCTTCGTGGCCAAGGGCCGCGATGGCACCACCGATATCTGGGGCATGGTGGTGCGTCCGCGCGACTACGATCCGCGCAAGACCTATCCGGTGATCGAGAACATCTATGCCGGGCCACACGATTCCTTCGTCCCCAAGACGTTCTGGCCGTTCGGTTATCACTCCGGCGGCGACAAGCAGATCGGCATGCAGGCGCAGGCCGATCTGGGTTTCATCGTGGTGATGATCGACGGCATGGGGACCGCCAATCGCTCCAAGGCGTTTCATGATGTGGCGTGGAAAAATCTGGGCGATTCCGGGTTTGCCGACCGCATTGCCTGGCATCGTGCGCTGGCGGCCAAGGACCCGTCTTACGACATCAGCCGCGTCGGTATCTACGGTGCATCGGCCGGCGGGCAGAGCACGCTGGGAGCGCTCGAGCGTCATCCGGAGTTCTACAAGGTGGGCGTTGCGTTTGCCGGGTGCTACGACAACCGCATGGACAAGATCAGCTGGAACGAGCAGTGGATGGGCTGGCCGGTGGATGCGCACTATGCGCAGGCGTCTGGCGTGGCCAATGCAAGCAAGGTGCAGGGCGACCTGCTGCTGATCGTCGGCGAGCAGGACAGCAATGTGGATCCGGCGTCCACCGCACAAGTCGTCGACGCACTGATCAAGGCCGGCAAGGAATTCGACCTGCTCACCGTACCGGGTGGCGAGCATTCGGTTGGCCGCTCCAGCGGGCCGATCGATTACGTGCAACGTCGCCAGTACGACTTCTTCGTGCGCCATCTGCGCAACGAATCCACGCCGCACTGGAATTCCCTGCCATCGGAGGCGCAATGATGGGTTTGTTTGTTCGATTCAAGCCGCAGCGGCGCTGCCGCCTCGCGGCGCTGCTGTGGTCGTTGGTGATGTTGGCCGCTAGCGCCCCGCTGCTGGCCAGTGCCGAAGAACTGCCGCGCTTGGTCACCCAGAATGGCCGCCATGCGCTGTTTGTCGATGGTGCGCCGTATACGATCCTGGCCGCGCAATTGCACAACTCCAGCGCATGGCCGGCGGTATTGCCCAAGGCGTTGGACGAGGTGGTTGCCCTGCATGCCAACACGGTGGAAGCGCCGGTGTACTGGGAGCAATTCGAGCCGGCACAGGGCCGCTTCGACACGAGCAATGTGGACGCGCTGATTGCCGGCGCCCGCAAGCGCGGCTTGCGTGTCGCGCTGCTGTGGTTCGGCAGCTGGAAGAATGGCCAGATGCATTACGTGCCGGAATGGATCAAGCGCGACGAAGCGACCTACCCGCGCATGCGCGACGCCAATGGCGAGCCGGTGGATGTGTTGTCGCCGCATGTGGCCGCCAATATGCAGGCCGATGCGCGTGCGTTCACTGCGTTGATGCGGCACCTGCGCAAGGTGGATGGCGACCGCCATACCGTGATCCTGGTGCAGGTGGAAAACGAGCCGGGCGCCATCGGTACCGTGCGCGATCACGGCCCCGCAGGGGAGGCCGCGTTCGCACAACCGGTGCCGGCCCAGATTGCGCGCGCGCTGGGCAAGCCGCAGGGCAGCTGGCAGCAACTGTTCGGTGCCGAAGCAGCCGAAGCGTTCAATGCGTATGCCACCGCCGCGTATATCGAACAGGTGGCCGCCGCCGGCAAGCGTGTGTATCCGCTGCCGTTCTATGTCAACACCTGGCTGCGCTACAAGGGCAAGCGCTATCCGGGCATGGACTATCCGTCCGGCGGTGCGACGGTGAACGTATTCGCGCTGTGGCGCGCGGCCACGCCGTCGATCGATTTCATCGGCACCGACATCTACACCAACGATTACAACGAATACACCAAGGTCATCGGCCAGTATGCGCGGCCCGACAACCCGGCCTGGGTATCGGAAACCGGCTTCGAAGCGGCCACCGCGCCGTATCTGTTCCATGTGCTGGGGCAGGGCGGGGTTGGCTTTTCGGTGTTCGGCATGGATGGCAACTCGCAGCGGACGCTGCGCTTCGGCGACTGGGAGGCCAAGGTGTCGTTCGGTGCGCCCATGTGGGGCGATGCGCCGCCCATTCTGCCGGGCAACGACGACCACGCCGGCAGGCTACTGGTGGCGCAACTGGGGCCGGAGGAATTTCTGGTGACGGGCATGGCGGCGCGCATTGAATTTTTCCGCGACGCGGCCGATACCCGTCATGGACAACTGTTGCGGGTGGAGCAGGGGCGGTATGTCGATGGGCGCTGGCAGATGGAAAGGCAGCTCAACGGCGACCAGACCGACTACGGCCTCAACTTCGGGCGTGTGGATGCGGCTGGCAATGTGCCCGTGGTGTTGCGGGTGCGGGTGGGTACTTACTGAGCGCGCGTGACGCGGCTGTAAGGCGGGCGTTGGGGGAATCGACGAGCTGGGCAGGACATTGCGGCTGCTGTCCGCCGGTTCTAGTGTTCCGAGCAGTGCCACTGACACATATTTGTTGATGCGAGTGCCAAAGCAGTAGAACGCGGTTGCCAGCTGCGAGTGTGTTGGTGGGTTGTCAACAAACGTCATCGGTTAGTTCTCAGTTTCTACAGCGGAGCCATCATGAGCATCAGCAGCATCGCCAGTTCCGGAATGCAGGTCGCCGCGCTGCGTCAGCAGGTCGCGGCCAGCAATGTGGCCCGTCAGCCCGTGGACGGCAGCCCGCGTCAGTCCGTTGCCGCCAGCACCCAGGCCAATGGCGGCGCGGCGGCCAGCGTGGTCGATGCCAGCGCCTATCCATCTGCACCGGCCACCGATCTGGTGGAAGGTCTATCGGCACGCAATGACTTCCAGGCAAATGCCAACGTGTTGCGGCGCTCCGACGAGATGCTGGGTAGCTTGTTGGATGTGTTGACCTAATCGGTTGGCCTACACGACGACGGTCGTCGACCTGTAGCATTGTGTGCACGGCGTGTCCTGCGAACGACAAGGATGCCGTGCACTCAAGGTCTTCGTGTTTTCTGCAGGGCGCTTGCCCGCCCACCATCGCAGGACACGCTGCAAGTACGTCCTTGTAAGCTCCGTGGCGGCATCCATGCCGCCAAGGGTCCCGCGACGGTGAGCGGGCAAGGACCGGCCAACCTGGTCGGTGCGCAGCGTTTCTACAAGCAACCATCAATGCGACGCCGTCGAAAATAACCAGCCAACTCTCTGGTGCGGTGAATGCACCGCGCACTCAAGGTTTTCGCGTTTTGCTGCACGGCCCTTGCCCACCCACCATCGCCGGACACGCTGCAAGTACGTCCATGTAAGCTCCGTGGCGGCATCCATGCCGCCAAGGGTCCCGCGACGGTGGGCGGGCAAGGACCAGTCGAGATGGTCGGTGCGCATGGTTCGGCAAAGCAACCGGCAGAGGGCTTTGCCCTTTTCCTTCGCTTTCATCAAAACCACCCGCCAACTGTCTGGTGCGGTGTCGCCGCCGATTGCGGGACCGTTGGCGGCATGGATGCCGCCATCGAGCCCCCATGGACGGGTTGACGGCGTGTCCCGCGAGCGGTGAGGGCACCGCACACGCGACGCGTCGATCTCCTCGCAACGCCGACGCGGTGAGGGCATCACGTATTCAAATAAACAGGCGTTGATCCGGAGCGTCATACTGAAATCGCTGTACTCACAACCTCATTGCCCGTCAGTGCCCAGCACCTGTGCCGCATTTATGATATCCACGCCCTGTAGCTGTCCCAGCCAGTTGTCGAACCAGGGTTTGTGCATCGCGCCGACCACCGCCAATACCCGTGCGCCGGGTTGGTCGGCAAAGCTGGCACGCACGTTAGACACCATGCGCAGGTTGCGGATTTCCCACCCGGACACGTAGCGATAGCCGTAGTGCTCCGGCGAGTCCTCGCTCAACGCAGCGCGAAAATCCACTGCAATCGCCAGCTGCTGGCTGGCAGGTAGATTGATCGCGCGGTACAACTCCAGCAGTTCGCCTTCGCTTGCCAACTGGTCTTCGTGTTCGCGCATGGTACGTGCACGCGGCGCGGCCTTGTCCCAGGCCGCCTGAATCGCCTTGCCGTAGGACACCGGATCGCCTATGTCGATGTTGTCGCCGGTGTGATCGTCGGCCGAATACACACGCTGCAAACCAAGCCGTGCCGCCAGCCGCGCGGCGATCTGGTTGCTCTCGTTGGGGCGCTCCTGTGCCTTGCGCAAGCGCGCCACCAGCGCAGCATCCAGCCCGTCGCCGGCACGTTGGTCGGCGGGTGCAAGCTGTAGCCATTGCACCAACGCAGATGACGGGTCGCCGGAGGCCAGGAACAGCGCTGCCAGATGGCGACGTTGTGCCGGCATGGGCGTCTGCGGCCAGGTCTTCAATGCGCTGCGTACCTGGCCAACGGCGGCTGGCACATCCAGTCCGGTGGCACGCGCAGCGTCGGCGGTGTCCGGACAATAGTTAGTGGTGTCTTCGGGCAGATAGACCGCAGGATGCCGGCGCATCAGATCGCAGCTTTCGCCAGACAGGTTTTCGACGGTGATGATGGTGGGGCGGTAAACAGCCAGTCGGTCTATCAGCGGTTGCAGGCGCGCGGCACTGATGTCGCTGCCCTTGGGCAACTGGGATAGATGCACGCTGCCGAGTACCAGCACCTGCGTGCGTGGCGCGGCCATCTCCGCATCCAGCTGTGACAGATCCACTTGCGCCTGCGCTACGCAGGGCGTGATGAGCGTCAGCAAGACGGAGCACAACATGCGATGCCGCCATGGCGCGGTCACGGCCGAACGGGATGCCGCAGCGTTGACGCCGTTCGGTTCGCAAGGGACTGGGATCTGCATGACGCTCCTTGTGGAATGATCGTGTCCGCGCCACCGCAAGCGCACCCTGCGGCGGTGGACGTGCGGCGAGTGTGGCCGAGGCAGCGGGCGGCGGGCCCGGCCGGAAAGTCATGCGGTCAAATGGCAGGGGCGGCAGTGCGCCCACCCTGCGAGGTTTTTGCCTGGTGGTGAAACGTCGGTCACGGTGGGTTGCACGTGCCGCATGCAAATGGCCTGAGCGTGCGTGGCGGCAGACCTGCAGGGGAGCTCGAGCGACGCAGCGAGGCGAGCGGCAGCCACCGCGCTTGTACGCTGATATCGGGGCATTCCGCGCGCGGTGATGGCTGCTTGCAGCATCGCCCATGCCACGCTCAGTCCGGTCGCAGCGCCTCGGCCAAGCGTGCGCCGTCGGGCACGCCCAACCCGGTATTGGCGTCCCAGCCGGTGGATGCACGGAAGCCGGCGTTATCGCCGGCAACGATGTCGCGGAATGCACCCGGCCGACCGTACAGACGCGGCAACACGAAGCGGGGTTGCATGCGGTTTGCGCCGTAGATGCGTGCCAGCAAGGCCGCCCATAATGGCGCAGCGGCGCTGGTGCCGCCCATCACGGCGGGCTGCCCGTTGATCGACAGGTAGTAACCGGTCTGCGCGTCGGCATTGGCTGCCACATCGGGGACACCACGCATGCCCAACTGGCGTGACTGATGCTGCGCATTGGTGATGCGCAGACCCATCTGCCAGGCAGGGCGGGCAAAGAACCTGCTTTCTCCGCCGCCGCCGTTCGTCCAGGCTTGTTCGTTGGCGCTGTCGGCCGTTACCTGGAGCCGAGTGCCGCCGCAGGCAAGCACGAACGGGCTGGATGCCGGAAAGCAGACATTCAATCCTGGCTGCCCGTCGCTGGCGCCATCGTCGCCAGCGGCAATGCACACGGTGATGCCCATCAGTGCAGCGGCCTGAAACGCACAGTCGTACGCCTGCCGCGATTGCGGCGTCCATTGCGATTCGGTGAAGCCCCAGCTGATGCCGATGACGCCAGGAGAATGCTCTGCATCGTGGATGGCGGCGTTGATCGCCTCCAGAAAACCGTTGTCGGTGTTGGGCGCGAAATACACCACCAGTTTGGCGCCCGGCGCGATTGCCCCGGCGATCTGGATATCCATCTGCGCTTCGACATCGGCATCAGCATTGCCGCGACTGACGGTATTGGTGGCCCCGGGCAACAGCACATCGACCAGTGTCGGCATGGGCACGCGCAGCTGCGCGAAATAGGCAGCCACCTGTTCGCGTGCATAGCCGCCGCCCAATACAATGATGCCGATGCATTGACCGTGCCCGTCGTGCTCGGGAAAGCCGTAGAGCTGCGCCAGCTGCGGTGGCGTGTATTGCATGATCGGACCATCCTGACTGTCGAGCGTTGTGGGCCGCACCGCGGGCGGCGAGGATGCAGTCGCCTCGGGCACGCTGGGTAGCGTCTGAGCCTGCGGGCGTGCGTCCAGCCCCAGCACGGCGGTGACGATGCCGCCCAGGGTCTGTGGAATCGATACCGGGCCGGTGCGTCCGCGATAGCGCAATGCACCATCGATATAGTCGCGCAAGCTGACCTGGAATGCGGCCTCGCATTGCTGCACGGTGCCTTCCACGATCACATTGCCGCTGTCTGCGTGCGCGCGCTCGATCGTCAAGCCATAGCTGGCGGCAAAGTCGGCAACGGCCTGCAGATCTGTCGCACTGGCAGCGAAGCGCTCGCTGAACTCCGCGCGCGTGCACGCACTCGGTAGCGTATCGGGCTGCAGTTGCAGCAGCGCATCGGCAGCGGCATTCAATGCCGGCATCCGCACCGCGAGCAGGACGCGCAGGCGTTCGTCCTGCGGCGGTTGTCCGGCTTGGATGGTGGAGGGGGCGGTACGGCGCTCACTGCCGGCCAGGATCGTGTGCATGCGGGGGAGAACTCCATCGAGGTGGGTGGGACAACGTGGGTTGGTGCAGATCCAATGTCGCCGCCGCGTGCTGCGCGACCAGCGCGGCGCGCACGACGGCCAGCGTGTGCATTCAACGCCATGCGCGGGTTGTCCGTGCAGCGGGGTACCGCGTGCGATGTACTGCAATACGAAGCACGGACGCATCGATCGCTGGGCCACCGGCCAATGGCACGCAATGGCAAGCGGTTGCAGCAAGATCAGCATCGCCCGCGTGCGCCTCAAATCCTGCGACAGCATGCCGCGTGGTTTGCGAGGCCAGCGTCCTGGCGCACTCAGGGCCGCCGCGCGCCCAACCGTCAGCGGTCCACGCGTCGGGGCGATGTGCAGATTTCCGCACCGGTGTCTGACCGCCGTCACAAGACGCCGTGCAGCAACGCGCGCACGATGGGCCACGATCATTCGAGGGAGTAACGATGGACCGTAGAACTTTTCTGCGTCGGGGCGTGGCGGCCACCGCGGCGGTCGGTGCAGGTGCCACGCTGGCCACGTCGTCGGCTGCAAGCACGCTGCCGGCGCCGACGCTGCCCCGTCTGGAACCGCTGCCTTCGGCCGCGCATGTCGGCAGCACGCTGTGCAGCTTCACCCACCTGCAGCGGCATTGGACGGTCTACGAGCATCTGGACGACGCGCAAGGCCAGCTCACGTTGTGCACCGACAGCGGCATGTTGCGCCTGGACAAACGCACCGAGCCGGCCTATCCGGCCGGGGGCACGCCGTATTTCGGGCTGCCGCTGGCGCAGGTGGCAATGGCCGAAGCCGACCTGCTGGCCGACCGCCTGCTGCGCGACGGCGACCCGGACGAGGCACAGGTGCGCGATGCCGCGCCGCCGCCTGCCTCCTTGCTCGACCCCAAGGACAACGGCGGCCGCTGGCCGTGGACCACCTTTGTGGGCACACGCGAAAGCCTGGACACCATGCCCATCCTCCCCAACGGTCGCAGCCGCACCTCGCGTCCGGAACAAGCCTTCGCCGAGCTGGGCGAGGAAGCGCTGATCAAGCGCCGCGAAGAAGGCATGCTCGGCGGCTGGATGCCGGCGGTGCGCAAGGTGATGCGCCGTGAGGGCGAGCCCGACAGCTGGTACGACGTGCTGGTGTTTGCCGACGTGCGGGCAAGCGACCGCTTCGTGGTGCAGACCTGGCACCGCACCATGAAGGTCAAGGCCGGCGCCATCGTCGCGGTGCACTACACGCACAGCTACCCCGAATTTGCCCCCTCGCGCAGCGCCGCCACGGCCGAACAGTTCTACGCCGCACTGATCGATTTCGCTGCGTATTGGCAGCAGGCGCTGCAGGGCACCGTGCAGGCGCAGTTTCCCGATGCGAGCTGGAACGACATGGCGCAGTTCGCGTTCGCGCGCGAGCTGGTGGTGCGCCCTGGCGGCGACTACCCGAAGTATGGCGCGGTGGAACGCGATTACTACGGCAACGAATACGACGGTTTTCAGGACACCTTTACCAGCTCGTTGTACGCCAACCTGGAGTGGGGACGCTTTGCACAAGCCGCGGCGGTGCTCGACAACTACTTCGACGCCTTCGTGCAGGACGATGGCCTGCCGAACATGCGCGGGCCGGAAGTCGGGCAGTTCGGGCTCACCTTGTCGTTGCTGGCGCGGTACCTGCGTTACACCGGCGATGCGCCACGGCTGCGCCGCGTGCTGACCAAGATCGCCGCCACCGCGCAGCTGTTGTGCGCCTTGCACGACCAGGCGCTGGCACTGCCGCGCACGGCGCATGGCCATGGGTTGCTGCACGGCTGGAACGAATCCGATGCCTGCCTGTTTCCCGATCCATCGCTATGGTGGAAACCGTATTTCGCCAATAGCGCGCTGACCATTCGCGGCTGGGAAGACATCGCACAGGTGTGGAGCACGCTCGATGGCGATGCCGGCCAGGCCGCGCAATGGCAACGCCGCGCCAAGCAGCTGCGTACGCGGCTGGAGGCCAGCCTGCGTGCCAACGTGCGTCGCGACCTTTCGCCGCCGTACGTGGGTCCGTTGCCCGGGACCACATTGACCTTCCGCCAATCGCTGCTGCAGGAAAAGCCCAGCGAACAGCAATGGCCGCATCGTGCATATGCCGAACTGCTGCAGGCCGATGTGTTGCCGGACGATCTGGCCCACCTGGTGATCGATTGCCTGCGTGGCCACGGCGGCACCAGCATTGGCGTGGTGGCCAACATCGCACCGCCGGAGCCGGGCAGCCGCGATCTGCTCGGTTTCATTTCCTACGGCTACGCGCAACAACTGCTGCGGCTGGATCGCATCGAAGAATACCTGTTGTTCGTCTACGCGCATCGCTATCAAGTGCACACGCGCGGTAGTTGGACCGCCGGGGAAGTCAGCGGCATCACCGGCGGCATGCCGTTGTTCTGCATCCCGGCGCAGATGACCATTCCCTTGCTGCTGCGCTGGATGCTGGTCAGCGACGACAGCGCCGGCGAGCAGTTGTTTCTCGCGCGTGCGGTACCGCGCGCGTGGCTGGGCAGCGGTGCGCCTGTTGGCATCACCGCAGCGCCAACGCGCTGGGGCACGGTCACCTTGACGCTGCGCACCGACACTGCGGCGCGTTGCATCAGTGCCGATGTGCAATTGCCGGAACGCGCACCTGCACGCACCTGGCTCACCTTGCGCACGCCCGCAGGCACACGTCTGCAGCGCGTGCTGGTCGATGGAAAACCGGCGCGAGTGCAGGGCTCGCATGCGGATCGGGTGGCCTTGCCCGGTGCTGCTGCACTGGTGAAGGTGCAGGCGTGGTACGTCTGACAACCGCGACGCGATGCGCAAGCATCGCCTTGCTGCAGTGTTGCTGGACATGGCGTGCCACAGTGCCGCTTTGCTGATCGCATGCAGGTGCTGTGGTCGATCGTAGAGACCAGGGCACATCGGATGATCGTGTCGGTATGTCGCTGCTTGGGCAATCCAGGCATGCCCGAAAGCAGGCGCAAGCACGCGATTTTCCGCATGCGCCCCGACTAAATTCGTCAAGACGGCGCAGTGCCGTTGTCGCAAGATTTTTTTTAACGTAACGCGTGTGTCACAACGTGTGCTCTCAGGGGAGAGCGGTGCCGTAGCAGGTGCCGTCCTTGCATGCGTAGAGACCTGCCGCTGAGACGGCAGGCCGGTGCAGTTTCTGTCGTGATCGATCCCTCCATCTGTGCGCTGTGCCGGTGCGGCTTGGCCGTGCGCGGTCGTGCAGGAAGGTGGCCCGTACCCTGCGTCAGCACGAGGATTTCCGATGTCGTCCAGCCGCACTGCTGTTGCTCCCCAACGACGCGTCTTGCAGACCACCAGGCTCGTCAACGCTGTGTTGTTTGCACTGGCGGTCGCCGCCGTGCCGGCCGCCGCGCAACAGCGTGGCGATGGCGCAGACGATGCCACCCAGACCTTGGATCAGATCAACGTCACCGGCACCCATCTGCGCCGCGTCGACGCCGAAACCGCCAGCCCGGTCGTAGTGATCGACCGGCAGCGTATCGAAGACAGCGGGCAGAGCACGCTGGGGCAGCTGCTGCAACGCTTGCCGATGATGGCCGGCTTCCAGACCGGGCCCGCGCTCAATTCCAACTTCAGTCACGGCCGCGCGCTGGTGTCGCTACGCAATCTCGGGCCCGAGCGCACCTTGGTGTTGGTCAACGGCCATCGCATGGCAGGGCCTGCCAGCAGCGTGGCGTCGGCGCCCGGCGTGGACGTCAATGCAATCCCCGCAGCGATGGTGGAGCGCGTGGAAGTGCTCACCGACGGTGCGTCGTCGGTATACGGCTCCGATGCGATCGGCGGGGTGGTCAACGTCATCCTCAAGGACAAATACGACGGATTCGCTGCCACCGCGGACTACGCGCAGAGCACCCATGGCGATGCCAATCGACGCACGCACGGGCTGGAATGGGGCAAGACCTGGGACCGCGGTAGGCTGATCGTAGGGCTCAGCCGAAACTCGATGAACCCGGTGTTCAATCGCGACCGCAGTTATGCGGCAAAGCAGGTGGAATATCTCGATGGGCAGGTCAGCGAGGTTCGCGGAGCCAACACCCGCGCCTTCCTGACCGACGGGCGCGTGCTGACGCCGGTGGATGGCGTCGCGCCGGGGCCGGTCGGCGAAGAGGCGTTTCGCCCCTACAATCGCGCCACCGACAGCTACAACGTCTACGACGCGCAGTACCTGATCACCCCGATCAAACGCACCAATGCCTCGCTGCACGGCAGTTTCGACTTCAACCCCAGCGTGCAGGGCTACATGGACGTGTTCTGGACGCGCAGCAAGACGGTCTCGCGCTTGGATGCCTACGGGCTGGAAATGCCGGACGCGGTAGACAACTACTACAACCCGTTCGGCGATCAACTGGACGCCTACTATCTGCGCTCTCCGCAGGCCAATACGCGCGTCTACACCTCCACCATGTTCCAGACCAATATCGTGGCTGGCTGGCTGGCTGGCGCGGGCGCGTGGATGGCACCAGTTGGCAGTGGGATGCGGCGGCCGGCCATGCACGCTACAAGGACACCTTGGGAAGGTCTGATCAACTCACCGCAGATGCGCGACACTATCGCCTTATGTAGAGGATTCATCCATGCAGCTGACGTTCGGTGACGCTG